>JBJTRB010000121.1:0-2370 GCA_046075925.1 Bacteroidota bacterium
CGATAGACCTTCCAGAGCCTTCTGATTTACGCTCTTTATCGTACTGGTTGTATTCGTCCATCATCGTATTGGCGAAATCAGCCGCTTTGTACGGGTTATTATCCTGAACCTGGATACGGACGGTCTGAGCACTCTGATTCAGTATGGCCACCAATAATTTACCGCCATATTGTTCCACCAGTTCATCCGGATTGTTGATGATGAAGTAGAAGGTGTTCTTGTTGATGCGGTCTTGCTGTTGTAGTATCTGCCTCAGGTCACGAAGAAGGACTTTTACGCGAATGGCAGGCGTTGTGAGCCAAGTCTGGCATTTTCCTTCAACTAGAGTGTTCTTGCCTTTGTAGAGGTAGGAGATCGAAAAAGTCTCGTCCTGTTTGAAGTTGATTTCGATCTTGGATCCGATAAGCGAAGAGTCGAGAAGGACGTATTCGATGGAGTACGGACTACCAAGGTAATTTTCGTTATCAAGAACATTTCCTCGGGAATAATAACTCACAGCCAAGGGCATTTTAGATACGACCCGATAAGCCATGATTTTTGAACGCAATAATTCCACGTCGCCTGCCAACTGATTCATGCCCATCAGATCGTTGAATGGAGCGGTCTGGTAATTCAGTACGGCAGTGGCGTTGTTGACCGTTCCGATCTTCAAAATGGCGTAAGACTGATAAGTTGGCTGTGCGTATCGCAGGTACAGGTAGGCAATGACCATGGACAAGGTCATCAACAGGAATAGGAAATAGGAGTATCTCCTGGCAATGATGGTGAAGAGTTTAGAGTCGAACTCTTCATTCAGATTGGTGATTTTCTTTTTTGCCATGTTCTCCTCAAGCTTTGACCAGATTCAGCACCAATAGGAAGGTCGTTAGCAGTCCGACAATCGGGAATGCACGCTGATACAAGCGTCCCCCATAGTTAGGCACAGCTTCCACCTGCACGATGTCGTTCGACATCATTCGGATATTACCTTGTTTGACGGTTTCCATTTTGGAAATATCGGCCATGAAAACACTCGGAGACTTCGGATCACCTCGGATGATTTTTATCCTGTAGGCTTTTGCCAAATCGGAAATTCCGCCAGCGGCTGCAAGAACATCGAAAAGGGTGGTGTTCTCGTTTTGGAGCATGACCACTTGTCCTTTTCCATCCCCCATGAAAACAGTAACGTGCCTATTCAGGACTTTGAGGCTGACGAAGGGCTGATTGAAATAGCGTTCGTACTGCTTTTCGAGCATACGTTCAGCCTGTTCGACGGTCAAGCCCTTCAAGTTTACATAGCCGATGACAGGGAGTTTCACATCTCCGCTCTGGTTGATGACATAGATGACTTGTTCGGGGCCGGTATTGGAAACATAGTTTTGCGTGATATCCACCAACTTGAAACCGTCATTGCTGAAGATCTTCAAATCAAGTTTGTCGAACGGTTCTATCACGTATGCAGAAACTGCGGTAAGGGAATCGCTGGCGAGTGGGAAGTCGTTGTTGGAAGTAAGCATCCTGTTTGGAGCCAGCGATCTGCAAGAACAAAGGGTGGCTATGGCCAGGAACAGGATCAGGTGCTTCATCAGAGAGGGTGGAGAGAAACAAAAATACGCCCGGGACTTGTTATGAAGCAACTATGACGCTTCATGATTGAGCAATGAACGCTCTTTTTAACTGATATTAAGACTTCAATTTCTTACTGTCGAGCAGTTCCCGATACAATTGAGCCATTTCTGCTACCAATCTTGTGTAATGGAATCGGTCTTTAACGAATTCCCAGCCTCGCAGGCTCATGGCTTGGCGCATTTCGTTTTCATGAATCAGCTGAAGTAGCGAAGAAACCAATCTATCGACATCGCCAGTTGGGACGAGTAGGGCAGTTTTTCCACTTGAAACAGCATTTTCAATTCCTCCGACATCGGTTGTTATAACTGGCTTTCCTGCCGCTTGCGCTTCGATGAGGCTGACAGGCGTTCCTTCATTCCACGAAGTCAGTGCCACGATGTCCAAACCGGACATGACAACATCCACATCTCTTCGCCAACTCGTGAAGGTGAGTGTGGCTGCTCTTGCTTCCTCCGGAAAATAGGCGGTATCAATACCTGATGACTTGGCTACTTCCAAGAGATGATCACGCTCTTCACCATCACCTACTATGAAGAATCGAAGCTTCTGTGGTACACGCAGGCTCGATATACGCTTCACGGCCTCGATGAACATGGGATGATTCTTTACCGGCACCAATCTTCCTATGATACCAATGGCTAATTCATCCTCGTGGATAGAATATTCATTTCTGAATCTCTTTCTCTTGGATTCCTGGTCTTCACGGAATCGGGACAGGTCGAATCCCAGCGGTATCACTTTCACTTTATCAGGACTGCATAC
>JBJTRB010000122.1:0-15820 GCA_046075925.1 Bacteroidota bacterium
TGGCAGGATTCGCACCTGTGAATACAGGCGCGGTTCTATAAATCTCGAAATCCACGTAGGAGGTTCCATTGGTGCCTTTCGTGCTGGCATAGGCATATCCCCAAAGGTCGCCAGGAAGGGAAGGTGATGTAGTGAAACGTCGCACGTGTCCGCCTACATCCAGGATGTCATTCTTATCGGGGATATTCGAAACGCCAATGTTCCACGTCTTGGGGTTGTCACCGTTTTTGTTCGATTGAAGGAAGCCACTGGAGTCGGGCGTGCTGGAGGTCCAGTTGTCGCGGGCCGCAACTGCGTCCAGTAGGATATTGGCAGCGTAAGGTGGATTCCCGACGGGTATCACAGTTTGGTATGGAAAAGCCATTCGCTGTTCATAGCTGTAGTTCATTCCGCCTACACCACTTTGCAGCAGTGATCTGAATGCAGCGGCACTAATACCCCTTGGAGAAGTAGCAGCACTTTGCCCGATGATTCCGATTCCCGAATCCACAACAAGCGGATTCGTGAACCAATCATCCGTGTTCGCCCATGGTGTGCTTGAATACAAATCAGCATCCACGCCGAATCGACTTACCACGGTTGAAGTGGTACAAGCAGTCACGGACTGTGCATATGTGGTTTCTGTCAAGGACAGTAACCCGCATGCGAGTAACAACAAAGAGACAGCAAGCCTCGTAATCCGAAATTGATTTTGAAAGTGGTTCATATTGGTTGGTTTGAAGGTTTAGTCGTGAAGCGAAGTAGTAGCAAACTGGGAACGGCCTGTTCAGGCGACTCAGAAAATCCGGCGGAAGATCCTCAGGAACCGGATCGTATTTGATCGGGCGCGTACCATGTTTTCAAAATGGATTTCAACGGTATAAAGACTTGAATCAGAAAGAGGAGCGCAAAGATGGCGACTTGGTAAACCATATCAAAAACTTGGTAAAAAGAAGTGCTGAAATGCCTCCTTTTTTCGGTTCATTTTCCCACGATTTGGCTGCTTGAAAAATCGATCAGAATCGAATACTTCCGATGACTTCCCAAATCGAGTTTTGATTTCCTGTAAAAATCCGTGTTCTGTATCGGTTAGCCGAATCGTGCTTTAACCGAGGTTTTTCTTCAAAAAGGGAAAAAGCAGGTATACTCACCTAATTTATGAAAAGCTTGGCAGGGGGGTAAAAAAAGAAGGCCGCCCAGTGCGGGCGGCCTTCTGTAAAGGAATCGGTGTTCCGATTACCTGTTCAGGATCAGCTTGTCGTAGAACGTGCGATCTGTAGAGGTGATGCGGTAGACATAGATACCGTTAGCGAGTTCAGCACCGTTGAATTCAACGCGCTTCACTTCGCCACCGTTCAGTTCACCAGCGAAGAGGGTAGCTACCTTCTCACCGTTCAGCGAGAAGATTTCTACTGCAACATTGCTGGAGTAGTCAGCCAGGACGAACTCGATCGTCGTGGTGGTTGCGAACGGATTAGGGAACGCCTTAGCAGATACGCCGAGAGCGATCATCTGGTCGGTGCTGCCGCTCTGATCGATCGTCACGTTACGTGAGCTGGCCGGAGCAGTAGCAGAGAACGAACCGAGGATACGGCAACCGTCGAAGCCTTCGTTGAAGGCACCGCAAGCGCCAGTCAACTGAGACAGCGTAGGAACGGTTCCGGGCAGAGCTACGCGACCGAGAACATCAGAAGCGAGCTTGAACACGTTACCGACCGTAGCGCCACCTGGGTAGATAGCGGTGTTGGCGTTCAGGTAGTCGATGACAGCCTGAGGAATAGAGTAGGTACGTCCTGTTCCAGGAGTAGCCGTGCCCTGCGAACCACAACCCGTGCCGGAACCGGCGTAGGTGGTGAAGTAAGCACCCGTGATAGGGAGAGAAGCAAGAGCACCGCCGTTGATGCGGATGTTCAAGCCCAGAGCGATGGTCTGGCCAAGGAGAACGTTCTTGAATTTACCGTTCTGCAGAGCGATACCCGTTGGGTTAGCGCAGGTAGCAGCACCGTTCAACAGTGCAGCAAGACCGCCACCAGGCATACGCTGGATCAAGCAAGCTGCATCAGCCTGGTTGAACGTGATGTAGTTGCCGGTAGCCGTGCTGCCGATCGTGAGAGGAGTAGCAAGGAGGGTAGCTACGAAAGCGCTGGTACGTGTACCATCGCAACGCATACCGTTTCCGTTGCCATAACCACCCTGGGTGTAGGAGCAGAAGCGTCCGCAGAGGGCGTCAACGCTAACGCTGCAGGTAGAGCTGCAACCGTTCGGGTTGGTGACCGTCAGTTCGAACACAGCAGCACCAGTGCCAGCCGTGTAGGTAAGGGTAGCCGTTCCGTTGCCGGTTACAGCGTATCCGCTACCGGAAATAAGCACCCAGTTGTAAGTCATGCCAGGCTGGTCATCGGTAACCGTAGCGGTAACCGTGTTGCCCGTGCTGCCGCAGGTAGCGGACAGAGGACCTGAGATGTTACAAGAAGGCTTCAAGGTATCAACCAACAGGTCGGTACAAGAAGAAGCCGTACAACCGTTTCCACTCTGGGTAACCGTTACACAATAGGTGCCTGCGTCGCTGGTGCTGAAGGAAGCACCGGAGCCTGAAGGCGTCCAAGCGTAGTTGGTGATGGTCTTACCGGTGCAAGCCGTAGCAGCAGCGGAAACCGTGCGCGAAGGATTGCTACAGGTGATAGGACCGTTGTTAGAAGCGGTAACTGAAGGCTTACAGGTATCAACCGTCAGGTTGGTACAGCCGGTAGCCGTACAACCGTTGCCGCTCTGGGTAACCGTTACACAGTAGTTGGCAGCATCACCTGTGCTGAAGGAAGCTCCGGAACCGGAAGGCGTCCAAGCGTAGTTGGTGATGGTCTTACCGGTACAAGCACCTGCGTTCGCAGAAACCGTACGGGTGCGGTTGGTACAGGTGATCGGACCGTTATTGGACGAAGCAACCGTAGGCTTGCAGGTATCTACAGCCAGGGTGGTGCAATCCGAAGCCGTACAACCGTTACCGCTCTGGGTAACCGTTACACAGTAGGTAGCAGCATCACCGGTGCTGAAAGAAGAACCTGAACCGGAAGGCGTCCAAGCGTAGTTGGTGATGGTCTTACCGGTACAAGCCGTAGCAGCAGCGGAAACCGTGCGGGTGCGGTTGGTACAGGTGATAGGACCGTTGTTAGAAGCCGTAACGGTAGGCTTGCAGGTATCAACCTGGAGGTTGGTGCAACCCGTTGCGGTACAACCGTTACCGCTCTGGGTAACCGTTACACAGTAGTTAGCGGCATCACCGGTCGTGAAAGAAGCTGAAGTGCTTCCACCTGGAGTCCAGCTGTAGCTGGCGATGGTCTTACCGGTACAAGCAGTTGCGTTAGCAGATACCGTACGGGTACGGTTGGTACAGGTGATAGGACCGTTGTTGGAAGGAGATACAGAAGGCTTACAGGTATCGACTGCTACTGCACTGCTGCAGGTAGCCGTACAACCGTTGCTCTGAGTAGCTGTAACCGTGTACGTGTCACCGTTGTTCACCGTGATCGAAGTGGTGGTAGCACCACCTGGAGTCCAGGAGTAAGAGGTGATCGTGTTGCCGGTTGTAGCCGTAGCCGCAGCGGAGATCGTAGAAGTCAAGTTGGTACAAGTGATACTTGAACCAGGTGTGCAGACTACGGTCGGGTTGGTGTTGTTGATGCCCAACTGGGTGTCATCGGATGCGGAGCAACCGTTGCCAGACTGGGTGACAACTACCGTGTAGGTGCCAGCCGTACCGGTGGTGAAGGAGGCATTCGTGTTGCCGTTCGACCAAGAGTAAGACAGCGTGCTGGCGTCACAAGCGGCAGCAACAGAAGAAACCGTGCGGGTAGGGTTGGTACAAGTGATAGGACCGTTGTTAGAAGCGGTCACCGTAGGCTTGCAGGTATCGACAGCCAGGGTCGTAGAACCGGAAGCGGTACAACCGTTACCACTCTGAGTGACAACTACAGAGTAAGTAGCTGCATCACCGGTGCTGAAGGAAGCTCCGGAACCGGAAGGTGTCCAAGCGTAGTTGGGGATGGTCTTGCCCGTGCAGGCAACTGCGTTAGCAGAAACCGTACGAGTGCGGTTGGTACAGGTGATAGGTCCGTTGTTAGACGGAGAAACCGTAGGCTTGCAGGTATCAACTACCGCAGAGCAGGAGCTGGAAGCCGAACAACCGTTGGTCTGGGTAACAGTAACCGTGTACGTGTTGCCGTCAGTTACAGAGATGGAAGAAGCGGTAGAACCGTTGCTCCAGCTGTAGCTGAGCGTGTTGCCGGCAGAAGCCGTAGCAGAAGCCGACAAGGTAGCAGAAGTGGTGGTACAGGTGATGTTGCGGTCAGCAGAGCAAGAAACGGTAGGAGCACCGAAGTCTTTGTTGACAACGAACGTACAGCTGTCTTTGCAACCGCTGGTGGTGTTACGAGCAACGATCTTGTAGGTACCAGCCTGGCTGGACTGATCCAGGTCGATGCAGGCGGTTGAACCCAAAGATGATCCGTTCGGAGCATACCAGGTAATGGTGCAGCCTGAGTAGTTGGAAGCACAAACCTGCTGAGAAGCATTGCTGCAATTCAAGGTAACCGTGGAAGGACAAGTGATGGTAGCCGGAGTGCGGCCGTCAACTACTACAGCGGTAGCCGTACGGATACAGTTGGAATAGCCGAGATCCTGTGCAGAAACCGTGTAGGTTCCTGGTACGCTTACCGTAGCTGTGGCAGTTCCTTGTCCGCTGAGAATAGCGCCAGGACCTGACCAGGTGATGGTAGCAGCTGCAGGATTGACACCGGTCAGCGTAGCCGTAAGGGTAGCCGTGGTGTTGTCGCAGGTGATGGTACCACCTGAAGCGGTCACGTCAAGGGTAGAGAAATCACCGAAACGGTAAGGACCGGCGTAGTCTTTCAATTCAGCAGTGAAAGAGCTGGAAGAACGGGTTTTAACGAGCAGGTTGCCGAAGAAGTTCTCGCAGTCCTGCTGAGATCCGCCCTGCGTAGCATCAAGACCGAACGCGTCGAAGTTGATAGCGCAAGAAATGAGCTGGAGACCCTGAAGGTCGCTGGTGAAATTGGCGCCTGGGTTGATGATGTTACCCCATGGAGTGCCTTTGGTGATACCAGGGTTGGTCTGAGCAAAAATGAAACACTGACCGGTTGAGAACCTGGGCTGGATTTCAGCATAACCGTAACCGTTAGCACCGTTTCCGCTGTCGAATACACCGGTATAGAGGAACGGAATGTTCGGGTGAGTCGTTGTGTTGTTGAAGTCAGCAAAAGAGGTGATTCCTACACCAAGTGAGTCAGGCTTTACCCAAACACGTACACTGTACGTAGGGTTCGTTCCACCGTTCTCGTAGTCGATAGCGATGAGTACGTCACCAGCGCTGGTCGTGCGACCAGTTGCGTCTACATAACCGACAGCGTGACCGCCGGTAAGGTTGTTACCTACCACAGGGTTACCTGGGGAAATGAACTGGAGATTGGATTGACGAAGGATTTCGAAGTCGACGTGGTTGTCACCGTTTGTTTCCAAGCGGGTAGCGTAAGCGAAACCATACAGTTTGCGCGCGCCCGTTGAAGGATCAACCAGATAGCGGATGTGGCCACCTGCATCGACCAGGTCGTTCTTCTGAGGAACGTTACCGATACCGAGCGACCATGTGTTCGGGTTGTCTCCGTTCTTGTTGGAAACACCGTCGAACTTGGTAGAATCGTTCGTGCTGGCGGTTGAGAAGTTGTCACGACCTGCAACTGCGTCCAGGTAAACTACCACCTCGGTGGCAGAACGTGGAACGGCAGAGTAGCGGGCCGGAGCCATACGCTCTTCGAAACGAACGTTACGGTCAGTAACAGAAGTTGCGTTGATCAGGTAGTTCCTGAAGTCAGCAGCTGTCATCGGACCGATCAGCGGTTCCCCACTGGAGGTGAAAGCCTCCGACAAACCGGTGCTGATGACACCGATACCGGCACCTGGAAATGCAGGATCCTGAAACCAGTCATCCGTGTTCGCCAGAGAGGCGGTGTTAGGGATGTTGGCATACAGGTCCGCATCGATACCGTACCAAGCCACATTGAATGGCTGGTTAGCGCAAGCACCCAGCGGGGTCTGCGCCTGCGTTCGCATTACTCCGAAGAAAGCGATAAGGAGGGCAAGTGCCCACCATCGCTTCAACAGATGTGTTGTAAGTGAATTGTGGTTCATGTTAAATTGTTTTGGAATTGATTAGGGTTTAATTGATTTAAGATTTGATTTTAGACTGATTTTTAATGGATGATTATTCGATTGATAAGAAGATGCGGGGGGAGATATGATGGAAGAGTATGAAGCGGACTCAAAAAGGAAATTGATTTTAAAAGTGATTTATCGTGAAAGCCTTAATTGGCAAGGGTTTTGGCACTTCATTTGGGAACCCAAAAGTAGTTTTTGTAAGGTTAAAGGGCAATATGGAAATGTTACTGATGAGGGTAATTATGCCAACAGATGAAAAAACTTGGTAAATGTCTCTTTTCAACATGTCACTGAACCGATTGTTGAAAACCGCTTGCAGCGCCAGGTTCAGAAACGTTGCAATAGGCATGTGCGTTAGCTGTAAGATTGAAGTCGAATTGTCCCCTTAATATGGTTCGGGATGCTATTGCAAGTCAATTCTGTTCCTCCTATTTCTGACTTTTTTTTGCGAACGCCCGTTTTACTTGGGGAATAGATGTGGGATTAGTTACTTTGGTCTTCCATCCAGCGCCTCATGATCTCCAACAAACGCAGAATCGTCCTCATCCTGGTCTCCGTATCAACCGGCAGTCTGATTTCCTTGTGGATCGTCAAGCAGCGCCTGGGTAACCTGCGACAGAGTGATTATCTCTCGCTGCTTTTCAATTTCATTTTCGCTGCAGCGGTTGTTGTCGGCTTGGCATTGTTGCTTCAGTCCATGAACAAGAAGGACGACAACTCGCCAACGAAGGGGAATGAATCTTGAAAGTGAAATGGCGGATCAAACCGCCAGCACCAGCACGTAGTTCTTTTTGCCTTTCTGCACCAACAGATAACGTTGGTTGAGCAGGTCGTCTGTACCAACGTTTTTTGCGATATCATCCATCTTCAGTTTGTTGATGGATACGCCACCGCCCTGCACGGTCTTGCGTGCTTCACCGCGTGAAGGGAAGATGTTAGTAACGTCCGAAAGGAATTCGATCAGGTTGATGCCTGTCGACAGTCGGTCCCTGGAGATCTCCACTTGCGGCACTCCTTCAAACACGGAAAGCAGATCCTCTTCGGATAAACGCATCAGTGCTTCCGAGGTGCCTTTGCCGAACAGGATTTCCGATGCCTCCACAGCAGCGTGATACGCCTGCTCCGAATGCACCCTGATGGTGATGTCGCGCGCCAGCTCCCGCTGCAGCAGTCGCAAGTGCGGTGCCTTGGCGTGCTCGGCTTCCAGTGCTTCGATCTCCTCTTGAGTCCTTAGGGTGAAAATGCGGATGAACCCGCCGATGTCTTCGTCCGAAGCGTTGAGCCAGAACTGATAGAATTTGTAGGAGGAGGTCCGATTGGGATCCAGCCAAACGTTACCGCCTTCTGTCTTGCCGAATTTGGTCCCATCCGCTTTCTTGATCAAAGGCGTAGTGAGTGCGAAAGCCTCACCGCCATCCTTGCGTCGGATCAACTCCGTGCCCGTTACGATGTTGCCCCATTGATCGGAGCCGCCCATCTGCAATTTTACACCGTGGTGTTTCCACAAATGATAGAAGTCGAATCCTTGGACAAGTTGATAGGAGAACTCGGTAAAGGACATTCCGGTATCCATCCGTTTCTGCACAGAATCTTTCGCCAACATGTAATTGATGGTGATGTACTTGCCTACGTCGCGTATGAATTCCAGGAAAGAAAAATTCTTGAACCAATCGTAGTTGTTCACGATTTCAGCAGCATGCGGACCGCAATCAAAATCTAGAAAACGCTCCAACTGCTTTCGTTGGCAATCCAGGTTGTGCTGTAGTGTCGCTTCGTCCAGCAGGTTGCGCTCTTGCGATTTGCCGGAGGGGTCGCCTACCATGCCGGTGGCTCCGCCTACCAGTGCGATCGGCTTATGTCCGCAGCGTTGGAAATGCAACAAGGTCATCACTTGGACAAGGTTGCCTACTCCCAACGAATCTGCCGTAGGATCGAATCCGATGTAGCCGCGTTGCATCCCGCCACTGAGCATTTCTTCTGTGCCAGGCACCATGTCGTGCAGCATGCCCCGCCAACGTAATTCGGCTACGAAATTGTTTTTCATCATGAGCGACAAAGATACATACCGATGGTTGTACAACATCCGGCTCCAGTGCCAATATCACAAGGAAAATTAACCATCTTCGCAGCTGAAATGTCAACAACTCCGACCCGTGCGTTGGTAACCGGTGCCACCGGAATGGTCGGTGCTTTTTTGTGTCATCGCCTTGCGCGTAACGGCGTTCAGGTCCGCGCCCTGCGACGAGCCAGCAGCCGCGACCATGTCCTTCGCAGAGCGTTCTCCTCGGACCCGCACCTTTTATCCTCCGTCGAATGGTTCGAAGGGGATATTTTGGATCCGGTTTCGCTCAGGGATGCAATGGAAGGGATGGATCAGGTCTATCATGCCGCTGCTATCGTCTCATTCGATCCGGCAGACCGCGAGCGCATCCATCGTGTGAATGTCGTAGGTACGACCCATGTCGTCGACATGGCACTGGATGCCGGTGTCAAATCGATCTGTCACGTTTCTTCCGTTGCCGCTCTTGGCAGGGTGGAGGAAGATGCCTTTCTGGATGAAAACGTTCCCTGGAAGAACTCCCGTAACAACACGGATTATGCAAAGTCCAAGTATGCCGCCGAACGCGAGGTGTGGCGAGGATTCGAAGAAGGCTTACGCGGAGTGATACTGAACCCTACCGTGATTCTCGGTCCGGCCGATTGGCATGCGGGCAGCGGACTTTTGTTCAAGACCGTCTGGAACGGGTTGCGCTTCTTTCCTGAGGGCACTAACGGTTTCGTCGATGTGCGCGATGTGGCCGACTCGGCCGTACGACTACTTCAGGCCGATGTACACGCCGAACGATTCATTTTGTGCTCCGAAAATCTTCCATACCGCCAGTTGTTTTCCTGGATTGCAGAAAATATCGGTAAAAGACCGCCATCCGTTCGGATCTCACGTTCGGTCGCAGAAGTAGCATGGCGATTGGATTGGTTGGCCAGCCGACTACCCGGTCGCAGGCCCTTCCTCACACGTGAAATGGCGCGGACGTCAACGCGTCGTTGGAATTATTCCAATGATAAAATCAGATCCACCATCGGAGTCGACTTCATCCCGATGCGTACTTCCATAGCGGATTGGTCTCGCGTTTTTTTAGACACGTATCCCTCTTGATCAATGTGAAGGAGCAGCGGTGGCAGCTTCTTCCCGACGACTGAGTTCGTTGATCACTTCTTCATAGATCTCTGAAAGCGCTTCCGGATGCCGCTCGAACCAACCCATGGTGACGGTGAAATCCGAGCCAGACCAACCGTGCGATGTCCAAGCTGTCGAATCAGCTTTTGCTGAAGCGGGATCGATCGAAGAGAGCTGTTGCGCCTCTGCACGCAACAGGTGGAGATCCGCAAGTATGTCGACCAGGCTGTCTTTCGGAATCGCCTGAACGGGATAGGACTCGTCGCGCTCTTTACATCCCAGTAATGAAACGGAAAGCACCGCTAGATTGAAAATCGTTCGTGTCATCGGTCGAAATGAAGTCGTTTGCCGGGTTGAGAAATATCCATCCGACCATGATCATACACCAACCGGCCATTGACCCAAGTCCGCTTCACGCTCGAATGGAATTCGGTTCCTTCGAACGGACTCCATCCGCATTTATAAAGGATGTTCGAGGTGGAAACTTTCCATGGTGCAGCAGGATCTACCTGCGTCAGGTCGGCATAATACCCTTCGCGGATATATCCTCGCTCACGGATATGGAAACAATCAGCCACTGCATGGCAATACCTGCGCACAATCAACTCGGGTGTGAACACTCCTTCGCGTACGAGTTCGAAGAGTGCAGGCAGAGCATGTTGCACCAACGGCCCTCCGGCAGGAGCTTCGAAATAGGGAAGTGATTTTTCCTGCAAAGTATGCGGTGCATGATCCGTAGCCAATACATCGATCACGCCGGCAACCACAGCCTGGCGGATCGCTTCCCGGTCACTGGCTGATTTGATCGCCGGATTCCATTTAATGAAGTTCCCTTTTTCAGCATAGTCCTCTTGCGTGAACCACAGGTGATGGATACACGCTTCGGCGGTGATTTTTTTTTCAGCGAGCGGTAAGTCCGCACTGAAAAGCGAAAGTTCCCGTGCGGTACTGATGTGAAGCACATGCAAGCGTGTGCCATGCTTTCTGGCCAGATCGACCGCAAAGGAAGAGGAGCGATAGCAGGCGTCTTCGTTTCTGATGATCGGATGCAATGCAGCAGTGGCGGAGGCACCGTATTTCTCTTTGGCTGCAGCGGTGTTTTGTCGCACCGTAGGTTCGTGTTCGCAATGCGTTGCGATCAGTACGGGCGCGTTGGCGAAGACTTTTTCCAGCACCTCCTGTGAATCAACCAGCATGTTGCCGGTCGAAGCGCCCATGAAGATCTTGATGCCGCAGACCGTTTTCGGGTCGGTGCGCATCAGTTCGTCATAGTTGTCGTTGGATGTGCCCATGAAAAACGAATGATTCGCCAGCGAACGTTCGGCTGCAATGGCGAATTTCTCTTCAAGCAATGCTTGTGTGAGGGTGTTGGGAACCGTGTTCGGCATCTCCATGAAACTGGTGATACCGCCGGCTACGGCTGCTCTCGATTCGCTCTGGATATCCGCTTTGTGGGTGAGTCCCGGTTCCCGAAAGTGCACCTGGTCGTCGATCAGCCCTGGCAGCACGAAGTTCCCGTCTGCGTCGAACTCCTTCGCCGAAGGATGGGAGATGGATGCCGCTATTTTTTCGATACGTTCGCCACGGAGAAGTATGTCACCTTCGAAGCAACGGTCTTCGTTGATAATCCGAGCGTTCTTGATGAGTGAAAAAGACATGTCAGCGCGTGTATTTTCGGAACAGACTTTTCCAGCGCATCTGCAATACGCCAAGGATGGCTTCCTTGAAAATGCCTTTACTCATCTTGCTTGTTCCTTCCGTCCGATCGGTGAAGATGATCGGTACTTCAGTCAGACGAAATCCGTATTTCCATGCGGTGAATTTCATTTCAATCTGGAAAGCGTAGCCGATGAATCTGATCTTGTCCAAAGGGATGGTCTCAAGGACCTTTCTCCGGTAACAGATGAAACCGGCAGTGGTATCCATGACGCGTATGCCGGTGATGATGCGCACGTAAACAGACGCGTAGTAGGACATCACCACGCGACCAAGCGGCCAGTTCACCACATTCGCTCCTTTGATGTACCGTGAACCGATGGCTACGTCTGCGCCTTGCAGGCACGCTTCTCTTAAATTCAGTAAATCGTCCGGGTTGTGTGAGAAATCGCAATCCATTTCGAAAACGTACTCGTACGATTTTTCAAGTGCCCAGTGGAATCCGTGGATGTAAGCGGTTCCAAGTCCGAGTTTTCCTGTACGTTGTTCGAGGAAAAGTCGGCCGCTGAATTCTGATTGCAAACGTTGTACGATCGAGGCGGTTCCGTCAGGCGAACCGTCGTCGATGATGAGCAGGTGGAAGGGGTACGACAAGGAGAAGACCTTGCGTATCATCCGTTCGACGTTCTCTTTTTCGTTGTACGTCGGTATGATGACCAATGAATCGCTCACGGGATTTCTTTCCCCGAAGGTACTAAAAAGGCCGGTGAGAACCGTAGTCAGTCGTGCAAAGCACCGGCTTTGATGTCTTCGACAACAGCAGGGTCGAGCAGGGTCGTGGTATCGCCCAGATTTCCTGTATCTCCTTCCGCTACTTTTCGCAGGATGCGCCGCATGATTTTCCCTGATCGGGTCTTGGGAAGTCCGCGGACGATCTGGATGCGGTCCGGCTTGGCGATAGGACCGATGATCCTGCTCACCACACCTTTTATCTCCTCGCGGAGCAGCGCGATGTCGTCGTGCTCCTTGGAGCAGATCACATACGCGTAAATTCCTTGCCCCTTTATCGTGTGTGGAAATCCTACCACGGCCGATTCCACCACATTGGGATGCTGATTGATGGCGTCTTCCACCTCGGCGGTACCGATGCGGTGACCGGATACGTTCATGACATCGTCGACGCGACCGGTGATGCGGTACCTTCCTTCTTCGTCACGCTTGCAACCGTCGCCGGTGAAGTAAAGTCCGGGATAGGTGGCGAAATAATTCGTCCTGCAACGCTCGTGATTTCCATAGGTGGTGCGTATCATGGACGGCCATGGGAAACGGATACACAGATTACCCTCTACACCGTTTCCGGTGATCTCGCGTCCCTCGGCATCCACCAGCATCGGTTGTATGCCTGGTAGCGGGAAAGTCGCAAATCCTGGCTTCAATGGAGTGATGCCGGCGAGCGGCGAAATCAGAATCCCTCCGGTTTCGGTCTGCCACCAGGTATCGACAATCGGACAATTCCCTTTTCCGATCTGCTCATGATACCATTGCCAGGCTTCTTCGTTGATAGGCTCGCCCACCGAACCCAGCACCTGAAGCGATTTCAGTGAGTGCGGTTTCACGTAGTCAAGTCCCGCTGCCTGCAGGGAACGGATGGCAGTCGGGGCAGTATAAAATACATTCACCTCGTGTTTGTCGATCACTTCCCAGAAACGCCCCGCATCGGGCCAGGTAGGAATGCCTTCGAATATCACGGAGGTAGCGCCATTCAACAGCGGACCGTATACGATGTAGGAATGTCCGGTGATCCAACCTATATCGGCGGTGCACCAATAACGTTGACCTTTTTCATATTGAAAAACCTGCTGGAAGGAGTAGGCCGTATACACCATGTAGCCTCCGCAGGAATGGACGACACCTTTGGGTTTTCCGGTGGATCCGCTGGTATACAGGATGAAGAGATGCTCTTCGGCTTCCATGGGTTCAGGTGGACAATCGGCTTGGACGTTTGCCAACTGTTCGTGCCACCAGACATCTCTGCCTTCTGTCATCGGAACCTGTTGCTCCGTGTGTCGCAACACGATTGCACGACTGATCGAAGGGCACGATTCCAATGCCTGGTCGACCAGGTTTTTGATATCGATCGACTTCGATCCTCTCCAGGCGCCGTCGGATGTCAGTAAGATGGAGCAGTCCGAGTCCTGGATGCGATCGCTCAGTGATTGCGCTGAAAATCCTGCGAACACGACGGAATGGATCGCACCGATGCGGGCGCACGCCAACATGGCTACGATGGCTTCCGGAACCATGGGCATGTAAATGCAAATCCGATCACCTTTTTTCGCTCCATTTTTCTTGAGTACGTTCGCAAACCGACAGACTTCGCGGTGTAATTCACGGTAGGTGAGCGAACGTGTCGCGGCTTTAGAATCATTGGGCTCCCAAATGAAAGCCACTGTATCTCCATTATCCTGCAAATGTCGGTCTAGGCAATTCTCGGTGATGTTGAGTCGCCCGCCCTGGAACCATTTTACATCCGGTTGGACAAAATCCCACTCGAGTACTTTTTCCCACGGCTTGATCCAACGGAAGGAGGAAGCGATATCCGCCCAGAATCCTTCCGGGTTTTCGATACTCCGACGATACTCTGACTGGTAGTCAGCAACTGAGGTGATCCGTTTCATCTTGATGTAATTACACCTCCAAGATAGTTCATGCGGACCAAACCGGTATATTTGTTCTCACAAGTATCTGGTCCTCTTCCTGGTCTCCTCTTCCTGATGGATCTTCGGTTTTTCAGGGCACAACTGTGGCGATGCTGTAAGGGTTACGGTTACTCCAACAACCAACCATCATGAAGTTATTTGTAAAGAATATTTCAGGCGACGTGAACGAGGCGTTGCTTGAATCCATTTTCAGACAGTACGGTGATGTCCTGAATACACGTATCGTCTATGATCGTATCACCTGGGAGTCGAAAGGATTCGGTTTCGTCGAATACGCCAAGCGGGAAGACGCTTTGAAAGCCATCGAGCAACTCAACGGAAGAGAGCTTGTCGGGCAGAAACTCAGTGTGGAAGAGGCCGTTGAAAAGCGTTGATATTCTGACTGCATGTCATCGAAGCGACTGAAGCGTATCCTGCTTTTTTTCATTCTGTTCGTGATGGCGCAATCGTCCTTCGCTCAGGATAAGATCGCATTCTCATGGGTTGACACCCTCCATTCCAGCTTGCAACAAAAGCCGAAGTTCTTTTTCAATATCACCTCATTCAAAGCCTTTGTCGGGGATGAGTTTCCGAATTTCTTCGGTTTCAGGATGGGCTTGAACTACAAGCGAAAGATCAAGTTCGGAATGGGATTTTATTCGCTTCAGGCCAACAAGGTGGTTTCATCCATCAATGTAATGGAGGCGGGAAATCAGCGTCAGACAAATGGATTTCTGGATGCACGCTTTTTTTCCATTACAGCGGAATACATTTACTATAACCGTTTTCCTTGGCAGTTCTCCGTTTTTCCCATGGAGTTGGGAATAGGAGGGGCCCATTATCGGTACAATAGCGTGCTCGGTGACGGACGCCAGCTGGAAACGCCGGATGTTGCGCTCATTTTCTATCAGCCCGCTTTCACCGCTCAGTATTCCATCCTCAAATGGCTTGGAGTCAGTACAGCTGCAGGCTATCGGGCTACTTTGTATTCTTCCAAAGAGGTGCGCGAGGATTTCAACTCGTTCACCTTTTCGGCAGGCATACGTTTGTTTTTGGATGAAGCCTACCGTGCTGTTTTTCCCAACGGGATTGCTTGGTTTAAGCACCATCCGGTTGAAACAACAGCAACCTCGCCAGCAGAATGAACCCGACCAACCAGTACCTTCGTGCTCATGACCAATCCGAACCTTGATCCTACGGGCTCTTCCTTTTCATCTGCTGAGCAGGAAGTGGAAAGAGCGCTCAGGCCTCAGGCTTTCGAGGATTTTTCTGGCCAGTCTGTCGTATTGGAGAACCTGAAAGTATTCGTTGAGGCGGCACGTTTGCGCGACGAATCACTCGATCATGTGCTGTTGCATGGTCCTCCGGGTCTCGGCAAGACCACATTGGCCTATATCGTTGCCAACGAACTTGGAGTCAATATCCGCACCACCAGCGGACCAGTCCTTGACAAACCGGGAGATCTGGCCGGTCTGCTTACCAACCTGGAGCCGAACGATGTGCTGTTCATCGATGAGATCCACCGACTCAGTCCTGTGGTGGAGGAGTACTTGTATTCCGCCATGGAGGATTTCAAGATCGATATCCTGATCGAGTCAGGACCCAATGCACGTTCGGTACAGATCAAGCTGCATCCCTTCACGTTGATCGGAGCCACCACACGATCGGGATTACTCACTGCTCCGTTGCGTGCCCGATTCGGAATCAACTCGCGCTTGGAATACTATGACTCGGCCAGACTTGGTTCCATCGTCCGAAGGGCGGCGGGCATTCTGAAAGTCGAGATACACGAGGATGCCTCCATGGAAATCGCACGGCGCAGCCGTGGTACGCCCCGTATCGCCAATGCTTTGTTGCGCAGGGTCAGGGACTTTGCTCAAATCAAAGGCAACGGCATCATCGATCTGGCCATCGCTCAGCACGCCTTGTCGGCCCTGAATGTCGACAGGAACGGATTGGACGAGATGGACAACAGGATCCTTTCTTGCATCATCGATAAGTTCAAGGGCGGCCCCGTCGGTTTGAATACCATTGCCACCGCTGTGAGCGAGGAGGCAGGCACCATCGAAGAGGTGTACGAGCC
>JBJTRB010000123.1:0-4996 GCA_046075925.1 Bacteroidota bacterium
AAATACCTTTTTCGATATTGTCAACTTCATAGGTGCTTTCGGCACTACGGATTGGACAGCGGGTTGGAGTAATTTCAATTGTGTCAATACTTACTACGTAGGTATAGAAGATGTCGTTCGTGGCGGTTCAATCAGTGTTTACCCTCAGCCGGTTACTGGTGACTCTCGTTTACGTTTTGATGCCGTGAAGTCAGGACAAATCGAACTTTCTTTGCTGGATTTACAGGGACGCATTGTCCGCTCTTTCGCTGACCGATACTTCGAAGCAGGCTCACACCAATTGGAGATGCCCTTGGAAAGCCTTCAGTCCGGACTTTATCTCCTCCGATTCTCTACCAATGGAGGACAGTCAACGTTCAAAGTCGTCAAGAATTAACATTCCGTTCATAATTACAGTTAAAGCCCGCTAAATGCGGGCTTTAACTTTTTTCCCATAACCATTCGGTAACACTTCGTTAAGTTTCTGCTTACAGCGTCAGGGTACTTTCACAATCGAAACGAAACCTATAACATGAAAACGTACCTGACAACGTTTTTAATCCTATTCACCTTTAAGGTGAACTGCCTATACGCACAAGATGGCAGCACAGGAAAAATCGCTGGTAAAATCTTCGACAAAGCGACCGGCGAAACCCTCATCGGAGTTCCGGTGATGATAGAAGGAACTACAACCGGAACCACCACCGATTTGGACGGTCATTTCATCCTGAGCGGCATATCGGCTGGAACACACAACCTGACAGTGAAGTATGTCGGCTACAGCAGTCTGACCATCACAGGTGTCGTGGTAAAGCCCGGCCTCACCGTACAGATCGAGGTTCCGATGGCCTCATCCAGCCAGGAGCTCAATGAAGTGGTGGTGGTCGCTGAGATGAAGCGAGAGAACACCAGCTCCCTGCTCCTCATGCAGAAAAAATCCGCTACGGTCCAAGACGGAATATCCGCCGAATCCATTCGAAGGACTCCAGACAAGAGCACCAGCGAAGTGGTGAAAAGAGTCAGCGGAGCTTCGGTACAGGAGGGCAAATTCGTCATCATACGGGGACTGAACGATCGCTACAACGGGGCCTTATTGAATGGAGTTCCCCTTGCCAGTACAGAGCCCGACCGAAAAGCGTTTTCCTTCGACCTCTTCCCTGCCAATCTGTTGGACAACCTGATTGTAGTAAAAACGGCTTCTCCTGATCTTCCGGGTGAATTTGCCGGTGGACTTCTTCAAGTCAATACGAAAGACATTCCTGATGAGCGTTTTTTCAAGTTCACCGCCGGTACCGGATACAATGCTCAGTCGACCTTCAAGGAGTACGGAACCTATCAAGGCGGAAAAACGGACTGGCTGGGAAGTGATGATGGAACAAGGGCATTACCTGCTTCCTTCCCGTCGACCGAAGTACTTCAGTCAGCTAACGCCGCAGACCGCTATTCCTATTCAAAGCAGCTGCCGAATGACTGGGCTGGAGAATCGAAATCATCATCCCCGCTTTTCCAAAGTCACCAGTTGAGTTTCGGGGATTCGAAGGAATTCGGGAAGGACCGCTTCGGCTACATCGGCGCACTCACCTATTCCAACAGCCGCAAGGCAGTTTTCACCGAGCGTTCCGATTTCGATTTCGACGGACAGCAAAATTTCCTTTTCAATGACAACCAGTACCGATCGAATGTATTTTGGGGAGGGCTGTTGAATCTCACTTACCGAGCAGGAGAAAAAAGTAAGTTCTCACTCAAGAACCTTGTGAGCAGAAATGCGAATGACCTTGTAATCGACCGTACCGGAGCAGATATCGAGAACGCACAGGACATCCGAGCAAATGCGTTCTGGTACAATTCAACGACTTTCATGAATTCCAGTCTCAGCGGTGATCACGCCTTGGGGTCAGAGGGCATCAAAGCGGACTGGAACATCGCATATACCATACTAGCGCAGACCACACCTGACCTTCGAAGGATGCTTTACTACCGCGACAGTTATGCGGGTCCTGAAGACACCTCCTACTATGCCTACGTTCCTTTCGGTACCGCTTCTCCGAATTATGCAGGTAAATTCTACTCCAACCTGGGAGAGGATAATTATTCGGGACAATTCAACCTGACGATCCCGCTTGTACGCTCAGGTAGGAGCCACACGCTGAAAGCGGGAGGACTCGGTCAGATCAAAGACCGGTCATTCGATGCACGCGTATTGGGATATGTGGTCGCAAACGCCGGTCAGTTCGACTGGAGTCTTCTGCAGCGGCCAGTAGAAGACCTTTTCACGGCCGACCATATGTCGCCAAACGGTTTCCGATTGGATGAAATCACCAATCCTTCCGATTCCTATGTAGCTGGCTCCACACTTTTGGCAGCGTATGTAATGATGGACGACCAGATCACGGATAAATTGCGTGCGGTATGGGGCTTAAGAGCCGAATCCTTCTATCAACAGCTTTCCTCCTTCGGATACAGTAACGAACCGGTAGAGGTTGACACCAAGGTGCTCGATCTTCTTCCTTCGGTCAACCTCACCTATTCATTGACTGAAAAGACGAATCTCCGCGCGGCGGCTTCAAGGACTGTGGCCCGTCCTGAATTCCGTGAACTTGCCCCTTTCACCTTCTATGATTTCGTGAATGCCACCTCGGTGGCCGGAAACGCAGCGATCGTCAGGTCCAGAATCGACAATTACGACCTGCGTTACGAATTCTTCCCTACTCCTGGAGAAATTCTATCCGCATCGCTGTTCTACAAGAATTTCGATTCCCCGATCGAGCCCTTCGTTGAAAGCTCGGGAGCCGGATCACGCCGCATCAGTTTCCAGAATGCGAAGAGTGCCTATGTGGTCGGTGTTGAAACAGAATGGCGCAAGCGACTCGACTTTGCAGAGGAGCTTTTGAGCTGGAGTCAGTGGGAAAACCTTTCACTGACAGGAAATATCGCCTTGATGAAGTCCCGGGCGGATGTATCCAATGACCTTCGCTCAGACGGAGCAAGACCGCTGCAGGGTCAGTCTCCCTATGTGGTGAATATGGGCCTGACCTATCAGCATCCGGTGAACGGACTGGGTCTCAGTGTCGCGTTCAACAGGATCGGTAAGCGTATTTTTCAGGTAGGAAACCAAGGGTATTATGATATTCTTGAAGCACCCAGAAGCGTTGTAGATCTTCAGGTGAGTAAACGACTTTTTGGCAGAGGGGAAATCAGATTTTCCGTGAACGATCTTTTGAATCAATCCAACGTGTTTTATCAGGATCTTGACCGCAACGGAAGCTTCGACCGTTCAGGTGATGCCGTCATCGCCTCGTCGGTCTTCGGCACCAACCTCTCGCTTTCCTTCACGTATGGGTTCTGACAGCCGGTTTTTGTTCATAATCCTGTTCATTTCCGTTAACATTTAACATTGGCATAACAATGTGAAGTCATTCACATAACGTTGCATTCATTTTTTTGTGACCATAAATTAATAAACGGTCATGAAAAAACTCCTTTGGGCCAGCATCCTGTTTATTCAGGGCAATCTATCCGTTTTTGCTTTGGGGTCAATCAGTGCTGATTCCCTGGCGGTGCAGGTAACCGATATCAAGCCAATCGCTGATAAAAAGTGGTATGAAACACTCTCTATCCGCGGGTATATGCAGATGCGATACAACCGTCTTCTTGAAACCAATGAAGACCTTGGATGTGAACAATGTGACCGTTCCTGGGGAAAGAATGGAGGATTTTTCATGCGCCGGATGCGAATCATTCTTTTCGGTCAGATAAGTAAGCAGGTTTACATTTACATTCAGCCTGATTTTGCGAGCAGTCCTTCCAGCGATAAGTTACACTTCGGTCAATTACGGGACGCATACGTGGATGTCGGTGTCGATAAGGACAATGAGTTCCGTTTTCGCATAGGCCAGAGTAAAGTTCCTTTCGGTTTCGAGAACATGCAGTCATCACAGAACCGACTTCCTTTGGATCGTGATGACGCTCTGAACAGTGCTTTACCTAACGAAAGGGATATCGGTGTCTTTTTTTACTGGGCGCCAAAAAAGAAGCGTGAGCTTTACGCTGATCTTGTTAGATCAGGGCTGAAGGGCAGTGGTGATTATGGTATTTTCGGATTCGGTGTTTTCAATGGCCAAACAGCCAACAGTCCGGAACTGAATAATGAACTGCATGTCGTAGGAAGAGTTACCTATCCTTTTGAATATAAAAATCAAATCATGGAGGCCGGAATACAAGGTTACAAAGGAAATTTCGTGCTGACCAAATCCAACCTATCATCGGGAGTGAAGTACAATGATGACTTGAATTATCTGGATGAAAGGATAGCGGCATCCTTTACGCTTTATCCAAAGCCGTTCGGCCTTCAAGCTGAATATAACATCGGAAAAGGTCCTGAATTCGATAAGTTCGCCGATTCGATTTCAGTGCAGAATTTGAAAGGTGGATATGTTTTGGCCAGCTATATGATTCCTGCAGGGAAACAACTCTTTTTCCCATTCTCAAGAATTCAATATTATGATGGAGGAAAAAAGGCAGAGAAAGACGCAAGAAGCTATAACGTCAAGGAATTCGAAATAGGTTTGGAGTGGCAACCAGTAAAGCAACTTGAGTTGGTGGCGATGTATACTATTTCAGAACGTCGGTACGAGGATTTCATTAAACAGGATAATCTGCAAAAGGGAAGATTATTGCGGCTTCAGCTTCAGGCCAATTTCTGACATTTATTGCATTTCAATTAGCCGAAGCATTTTCTGATGCGGCGGATCAAAGCAGGACCTTCGTAAACGAAACCGGTGTACAACTGGACCAGTGAGGCGCCGGCTTCTATTTTTTCGATCGCGTCCTGCGGTGCATGGATTCCTCCCACGCCGATGATGCTGAATCTGCCAGCCGATTTTTGGGACAGGTAGCGTATCACTTCCGTGGAGCGGTGGCTCAAGGGCTTTCCGGATAATCCGCCAGCACCGGTACTTTTTACCGATTCTTCACCGGTCACTAATCCTGCTCTGGAAATCGTCGTGTTGGTGGCTAT
>JBJTRB010000124.1:0-23842 GCA_046075925.1 Bacteroidota bacterium
GAGTTCTGGATGATCGAGCCTGAAATGGCATTTTACGATATCAAGGACAACATGGACCTGGCCGAGGATTTCCTGAAGTTCCTTGTACGCTATGCGCTTGAACATTGTGCTGATGATCTGGAATTCCTCAACAACCTGTATGATAAAGGACTTATCGAGCGACTACGTTCGGTAGTTGAACTACCATTTGAAAGGTTATCCTATACCAAGGCGATCGAGGTGTTGCAAGGATCCGGACAGAAGTTCGAATACCCGGTATCGTGGGGAACTGATCTTCAGAAAGAACATGAAAACTTCCTTGTCGAACATTTCAAGCGTCCGGTCATTCTGACGGATTACCCCACAGCCATCAAAGCATTCTACATGAAACAGAACGAAGATGGAAAGACCGTTCGGGCGATGGACATCCTTTTCCCTTGGATCGGTGAAATCATCGGCGGTTCACAGCGCGAGGAGAACTACGACAAGCTGATTCAACGTGTGCGCGATCTTGGCATCCCTGAAAAAGAACTTTGGTGGTACCTCGACACCCGCAAGTTCGGCACGTGTGAGCATGCAGGATTCGGTCTCGGCTTCGAACGACTGATCCTCTTCGTCACCGGCATGAGCAACATCCGCGACGTCATTCCTTTCCCACGTACTCCAAAGAACGCGGACTTCTAAGCACGGCCGTTCGGGATCTCAACGTTCCGAATAAACCACCTGCATCAGGGTTTTTCCGACCGCATCGAGCGTGCGTGGATCGATTATATCCAAGTCATCGCGATGGGTATGCCAATGGCTGCCGAATCCGCTTCGTGTCGACCTGTCGCTATGAATGATATCGATGCAAGGGATTCCATAGCGTATCACGTAGTAGTGATCGTCCGTGACGTAACCTCCTTCTTCCCTGATAAAATAGTTCGAATACCCTAAGGAAGAAGCGGCACGCCACACCCTGTCAAGAACGAAAGATGCCTGCTCCTTGGAGAATCCTTCCATGCGGAACTGGGCATTGCGTGCACCGACCATGTCGAGCAGTATGCCGTAGTTAGCAGAGTATCCTGGAACATGCGGCTGTTTTGTCCAGTATTGCGTACCCAGCGCATAACTGTCTTCCTGTCCTCCGCCCTTTGCTCCCCAATCCTCCGCATCGAACAAGGCGATGTCGACACCAACTGCAGGAGCGTTTTGTGAGAACAAGCGAGCCATTTCCAATAACACCGCTACTCCGCTTGCACCATCATCCGCACCCATGATAGGTTCCTTTTCACGGACCGAATCCTGGTCGGCCCATGGACGTGTGTCCCAGTGTGCAAACAACAGCACGCGGCCTTTTTTATCAGGATTGAAGGAAGCAATGATGTTCAGGATATTCAGTGTGGTTCCGTCGTACGCTGTAACTTTTCCTCGTTGCTCGGTGACATTTTTACAATATCCGCGCATCGCCGACAGCAAGTAATCCCCACACGCATCATGTTGCTTGGTATTTGGAACCCGGGGTCCGTAAGACAATTGGTTTTTAAGAAAAAGATAAGCCGAGTCTGAACTGAATGCAGGAGGTGAAGTGGTCTCTGCAACCGGCTGGGAAGTTGTCTCCGGCTTGGGAGTTCCGTTGCCACCTCCACAGGAAAACAGCAGCACGAAACAGGGAACGGCAAAAATCAAAGACGTTCTTTCAAGCATGTTCAATCTCGCTGCCACGTGGTGCCGCCCTTTTCGTCTTTTATCTTGAATCCGATTGCAGCAAGCTGGTCGCGGATGGTATCGGAAGTAGTGAAATCCTTGTTGGCTTTGGCATCAGAGCGGACTTTCAGGATCATTTGCATCAGTGCGTCGAGGTCGCTTCCGCCTGATTCCGCTTCTTCACGCAATCCAAGGATATCGTGAACGAATAGCGGGAAAAACGCTTTGAGCGATTCAAGATCTGCGGCTGTGATCGTTTCTGTTCCGGCATGCACGGAGTTGATGATTCTGGCTCCTTCAAACAAATGCGAAAGCACGATTGCAGAGTTCAAGTCGTCATCCATTGCAGCATAGCAGGCTGCTCTCAACGCTGTCACATCGGATGTGGATGAAGTGGATGGAACCAGTCGTGTGAGCGTGGTAACGGCGTTCAGCAATCTCGACAATCCTTTTTCGGCTCCCTTCAGTCCTTCGTTACTGAAATCAAGTGGGCTGCGGTAATGTGCTTGCAGGATGAAGAAGCGGATCGTCATCGGAGAGTACGCTTGCTCCAGCAGCTTGTGTGTTCCATGGAAAAATTCGTCCAGGTTGATGAAGTTGCCCAACGACTTGCCCATTTTCTGACCGTTGATGGTGATCATGTTGTTGTGCATCCAATAACGGACCGGAGCTTTTCCGCAGGCACCTTTCGATTGTGCCACTTCACTTTCATGATGCGGGAAAAGCAGATCCATGCCGCCTCCGTGTATATCGAAGGTTTCGCCGAGATACTTCGTGCTCATGGCCGAGCACTCGATATGCCATCCGGGGAAACCGACTCCCCAGGGCGAAGGCCAGCGCATGATGTGTTCAGGTGCCGCTTTTTTCCAAAGGGCGAAATCGGCAGGATGGCGTTTTTCATCCTGTCCCTCAAGCTCACGTCGCTCGTTTCCTGCTCCGGCGATGAGTTCGTCGATGATACGACCGCTCAATTTTCCGTAATCATTCGACTTGCTGTAATTGACCACATCGAAATAGACGGAGCCATTGGATTCATACGCCCAACCATTTGACAGGATGGAGCGGATCATTTCGATCTGCTCCACGATATGTCCGGAGGCGCGAGGTTCGATACTCACAGGCAGCACATTCATGCTGTCCAATGCCTCGTGAAACTTGCGCGTGTACAACTCGACCACTTCCATTGGCTCCAATTGTTCCAGCCGGGCTTTCTTGGCGATTTTATCTTCACCGGAATCGGCATCGTTCTCCAAGTGTCCGACATCCGTAATGTTGCGCACGTAGCGGACCTTGTACCCGAGATGCGTCAAGTAACGGAAAAGCACATCGAAGGTGATATACGGACGTGCATGACCCAGGTGCGGAGGACCGTAAACGGTCGGACCGCATACATACATGCCTACACGACCAGGAACAAGCGGTTCGAAGCGCTCCTTGGAACGAGAGAGCGAATTGGTGATATGAAGATTGTTAGGAATCATTGTTAAGAATTGGTGATGTTCGGTCTTTCAACCGGCAACGGGTTGCTGCAGATGCAAGAGCATGTCGTCCGTCATTCTTGAAAGGTCGTATTCGTGCTTCCAGCCCCAATCCATGCGAGCGGAAGAATCGTCAATCGATTCCGGCCATGAATCAGCGATCTGCTGACGGCTGTCGGGCGCATAGTCGATCTTAAAATCAGGAATGTGTTTACGTATTTCATCTGCTATCTCCTGCGGAGTGAAGCTGATCGCTGAGACATTGTAGCTGGAGCGGATCTTCACCTCATTCGATTCAGCGTACATGATGCCCAAGGTGGCGCGGATGGCGTCAGGCATGTACATCATGGGCAAGCGGGTGTCTCTCTGAAGAAACGAAGTGTACTGCTTGCTGCGCAAGGCTTCGTGATAAATATGCACGGCGTAGTCGGTAGTGCCGCCACCGGGCTCCGACTTCCAGCCGATGAGGCCGGGGTAACGAAGTGAGCGGACATCCACACCGAATTTCTGATGGTAGTACTCGCACCAACATTCTCCTGCAAGTTTGCTGATACCATACACCGTGTTCGGTTCCGCTACCGTGTATTGAGGCGTATTGGCTCGAGGGGTAGTCGGACCGAATACCGCGATGGAACTTGGCCAAAAGAGTTTGAATCCGAGCTCCCGTGCAAGGTCAAGCGTGCCGAGCAGACCTTCCATGTTCAGTCGCCAGGCCGATTTTATCTTCTGTTCGGCGGTGGCAGAGAGCAGAGCAGCCAGCATATACACTTGTCTGACGTTGTTCTTCCGGATGATGTCGGCTACCGCGACCGAATCGAGTACATCAACCTGATAAAAAGGACCCGTACCCTGGAGGGAAGGATGGGCTTCTTTCAGATCGGTGGCGATGACCGTACTATCACCGTGGAGGGTCCGAAGGGACTCGACCAATTCTGTTCCGATTTGGCCATTGGCACCGATGACGAGGATGGACTCTTTCATTGGGAGGATTTAGGATACGAAGGTAGGCAAACGGATAAAATAAGCGGCTTACGGATGAGTTGGTCATTCGGTTTTGAGCAATCTCCGCCGTACAACGGAGCCATCGGCACCTTGCAGGTCCAAGAAATAAACGCCACTGCTCCAACTGGTCGATTGTATCTCTGATTCTCCTTTGAACGGTGAATCAAGTATGATATTACCCAGCATATCGCAGACCTTCATTCGGTATTGCATCTGATCAGCAGCACTGACTTTGAAAGCTCCCTGGAAGGGAATCGGAAAAACAGCGACTGAATTTTCGCTGGTTGGATTTTGAATGTCGGTAGTCAGACAGAGAATGGATGGTGGATTGGGATTGGAAACCGGCAACGTTCCGTTCGGAGGCGATACCAGCGTGCCATTGTTGGTGAATGTTCCGGTGAATTGCGTGGGTGGCGATGTAGAAACAGGGGTTCCTGATGCGACGTTCAACGTGGCTGCGGCCTGGTTACATCCGCTCTGACCGTTGGAGTCGGTTTTTATCACATACACGTCAAAGTCCGTGAAGTTTCCGCTGCGGTCGTGCTGACCAAGTAAGGCGTAACCACCATCAGCAGTGGGTATCATCTTGCCCGCTTCATGAAATGCATTTGCAGCGTATCTGTAATTGTATGCCCATAGTACGGCACCGTTCTGGTCCAGGCGAGCCAACAAGGGAGCTGATGCGCCGCTCGTAGCAGTCGAAAGTCCATAAATCAGGTAATCGCCGTTTGACGCTTTGATCATGTCGCGCGGACTTTCGTCGCTGGAGGTGGAATATTTCTTAGCCAGTGAAATGACGCCACTCTGATCGGCGCGGGTAAGCGCGTAGGAGCCGCCTATCAACCCGTTGACTCCGGAGAAAACGGAGAATTGACCATTGGCTTCATCGACCGCATCGACACTCCAGGCTGAAGGATACTGCAAAGGCCAGCTCCATTGATAGGCGCCAGTCGAATCCACGACATTCAGCAGATTGGAATAGGTACGAATCAAACCTATCCGGTTCGTGCCAAGAGCTGCGCACTCGAAAAAAGGAGAGGCGACACCGTCGGCCAGAAAGGACTGACGCTTTAAGGTTCCGTCGGTACCGATTCTCAGGACAGCCATGCGACGTTGACTGTTCAGCAGCACCGAACCGCCCACGATATAGTCGCCGTTGCTATCCTCGTAAATACTGTTCCCATCATCGTTAGCAGGACCACCGTAGGTTCTCGACCAAATGGTGTCTCCGAGGGGGTTACACTTCATCACCAGGATATCCGTTGAAGAGGAGCCGGGCAATCGGGTCGCACCCACGACGACATAATCACCTTCATAGGTAACCATCACTCTGTAATTCTGATAATAATTCGCTCCATTGGCAACGCCACCTCCGTAAGACCTATTCCATTGCACGGTTCCATCCGCATACAATTTGAGCAGGAAGATTTCCAAGGTGTTGGACGAAGCGATGAATTCAAGTCCGGAAACGATGTAGCCGCCGTCCGGCGTTTGCTTGATATCGCAGGCATACTCATTGAACCCCAGATCGATGGTGACCTGGAAAGTGGTTTGGGCCTGTAGTACTTTTATTATCAAAAGCAGTAAAAAGAAGAGGGCTTTTTTCATGACGTATTGCTTTGACTGAGGCCAAGATACTCGAATAATGATATGGCGCTTAGTACACGAAAAACCGACTTTTAACGTTCTGACATTGATATTTTTCCGGATGTTCTGATTCCTGAACACTACCCCCCTCAAAATCGTTAATTTAGCCGTGAAATACCTGCTATGCATTCCTACTCACGCCGCTTTTTCATCGTTGTTTTTTCAATCGTCCTTTCGATTGTCATCAGCAAAGGACAAGGTCTTCCGATCGCGTTGGGAGAGTGGCGCGACCATACTCCTTTCATCAAAGCGATCGATGTGGCGGATGCGGGAGGAAAAGTATTTTGCGCAAGCCAATTCGGTCTTTTCAGCTACAACCGTGAGGATGGTGGTTTAAGCACCTTCACACGCCTGAATTCACTCTCCGACTTCGAGCTGGCCGGCATCCGATACGATCCTGTCACCGATTACCTGCTGGTAAGTTATGAGAACTCCAACATCGACCTCATCAAGGTGTCGAGCCTGGAGGTATATAACATTGCCGATATCAAACGGAAAAACATCGTTGGTGGAAAGCGAATCAATTCCGTCTTGTTCGTCGACCGTAAAGCCTACTTGGGCACAGACTTCGGAATCGTGGTGGTGGATCTGGACCGCAAAGAAATCAAAGACACCTATTACATCGGACCCGGAGGAACCAATGTCATCGTATACGGTTTGGCTTTCAATGGCAGTCATCTCTTGGCGTCTACGGCCAACGGGATGTTCTCGGCAGCAATCTCGGATCCCAATATCTTCAATTACACAGGGTGGCAAATGGAAACAGCAGGGTTGACCAACCCGACTGTCAGGTTCACTTCATGCACTTCTTACAAGGGACTATTCTACACCGTACTTTCAAAGGATGGAGCGAACAATGATACGGTACTGGTGAAGGACAATGGTACCTGGAGGGTTTTCATCAATGATTTTTCTCCCGGATATCATGCTGACTCATCACACGGCAAGCTTTTGCTCCGCAACGCCTACCGGATCAGCGCCTACAATACCATCCTACAGGTAGAGCGCTTTGTGAGTGGCAGCTCGTACAGCCCTTCCAAAATCTTGGGAGGTTATCTGGACAATAACGACATGTTCTGGGTAGCGGATTTTAAAAGAGGACTGGTCAAAAGGACTTTCAATCCCACAGCGACTGCTTTCATCGCTCCAAGTGGTCCGGCGTCGGAGGCGGTGTGGTCCATGGAATCAAAAGGCGGCACGTTGTGGGTGGCATCCGGATCACTTTCCGGAGATGCTCCCATCTATGATCCCAAGACCGGTTGCTATGTGCTTTCGGACAACCTCTGGAAGTCATTCAACAACGACAACGACAGCTTGTACCAGGTAGTGAATCTGCCTGCAATGGTGGCCGTAGCCATCGATCCGGATAATCCTGGTCATGCCTTTTTCGGCAACTGGCGTGCCGGCGTACTGGAATACGACCTTCAGGGCGGCATTCGGCAGTTCGATGAGTCGAACAGCACGTTATTGTCCAGGAATGGTCTTACCGATTACATTCTTGCAGGGGGAATCGCTTTTGACCAGAACAAGGTGATGTGGGTCGCCGCCGGCACGAACACCAAGCCGATCAGCGCCCGTTATCCGAATGGCACTTGGCAATCCTTCCTCATCCCGGACGGGGCTGTGGCCAACTTCCAGTTGTATCAGTTGTTGATCGACGATTTCGGCACCAAGTGGGTGATCGCACGAGAAGGCGCCAGCACCGGACAAGGACTCATCGTCTTCAATGAGAATGACCGTAACAATCTGGGGGATGATTCCTTCCGACGACTGAACGACCGTACCGGTAGTGGCGGATTGCCGGATATGTACGTGCGCTGCATGGCGAAAGACAAAGACGGCTCCATCTGGGTGGGAACCAACAAGGGCGTAGCTGTCTACTACAATCCGGGTGATATTTTCAACGCAACCGGGTACGATGCACAGCGGGTGATCATCGAACAAGATGGCTATGCACAATACCTGCTTGAATCGGAATATGTGACTGCAGTCGCCATCGACGGCGCCAACCGAAAATGGTTCGGCACCTATGGAGGTGGTGTGTTCCTGCTTTCCGAGGATGGTACCAAGCAATTGCTCAACTTCAATCAGGACAACTCCCCGCTTCCCTCCAATAACATCTCTTGCATCACCATCGATGATCTTACCGGAGAGGTTTTCATCGGAACAGACAAAGGGATCGTTTCCTATCGTAGCGACGCGACCCAGGGTGAAGCGACCTGTGGCGACCATTATGCTTTTCCGAATCCGGTGCGGCACGATTACCAAGGACCTATCGCCATCCGTGGATTGGTCGATGATGCAGACGTCAGGATCACGGATGCGGCAGGAAATATCGTATTCCGGACCCGTGCACTAGGCGGTCAGGCCGTTTGGAATGGCACCGATTTTTCCGGACGACGCGCCGCTACAGGAATTTATTTCGTCCAAGCCACGAATCCGGATGGTACAGCAACCTGCGTATCCAAGTTGTTGATGGCACGCTGATGCTCCAGAAAACCAAAGGCATCATCCTGCACACCACCGACTACAGTGAAACGAGTCTGGTCGTAAAAGCATTCACGGAAGACTTCGGACTACAATCCTACCTGATCAATGGCGTCCGAAAGAAGAATGCCAGGGTGAAGTCGGGGCTTTTTCAGCCGCTATCGCAAGTAGAACTGGTCGCCTACCACAAAGAAGGCGGTGGGCTGCAACGCATCAGTGAAGTACGAAGTCGTATTCAATATGCATCGATCCCTTTCGATCCCGTGAAATCGTCCATGGCTTTATTCCTGAACGAGATGCTTTTCCGCTCCTTGAAGGAAGGCGATGGGGATGCCGGACTTTACGGTTTCATTTCGAATGCACTGGAATTACTCGATCTGCAATCGTCCGTGAATTCCACTTTTCATTTCTCCTTCTTGATCGGTCTGACGAGACATCTCGGATTCCAACCGAATGGATTTTATTCCGACAGCACCTCTTACTTCGATCTCTTGGAAGGTCGCTTCGTCGGCAGTGTTCCAGTGCAACCGCACTACCTTGATCAGGAAGAAAGCCGTTGGCTGGATCAGCTGTTGAAGTCTCCGCTTGGCGGAGACAACCTCCCCGCCATGGATTCGAACCTGAAAAGGAAATTACTGGAAAGGATCATCGAATACTTCAGATTGCATGTCGCCGGTTTCGGCGAAGTGCGTTCACACAAGGTGTTGGAAGAGGTTTGGAGCTGAACGGTACGCCGCTCAAATGATGTCCTGTACCTTGGCTGCTTCGGCTTTCGAGAAGCGGCGCTTTATCCATCGAGGCAACAAGATGGCCCCGATGAACAGGTAAGGATAGTAACTGATCAGTCGCCAGAGCAAGCCCAACGTGGCCGAAAGTCCTGCAGGGATGAACTCGCCCAAAAAATCCGTGAACATGAATTCGGCCAACCCGCTTCCACCAGGGGTTGGACTGAAAAGGATGATGATGCCCATGACCACCTGACGCGCGAACACGATGAGGTTATCGATCGGTTGGTCTTGGAAGGCAAGTATGAGGCAGTTGACGATCGAGTAACGAGCCGTCCAGGAAGCGAAGGTTCCGAAAAAGGAGTTGAACCAAAAACGACGGTTCTTGTTCTTCAACCCCTTCGAGGCGATGACCAATTGATTACCGGTTTCCAGCGCCTGGTATTTCCATCGTTTCAAGAAAGGTGCGGAGAACATCCTTAGCAAAAGGAATTTTATAAAACGAGGATTGACGAAAAGCGCATACGCCACGAATACCTTGTAAGCGAGGATGATGAAGTAGACGGCCCAGAAGGTGTAATAGAAACCCTTCCCGATACTGGTAAGCTGGAAGCTCTCGACGTTGAGCGTGGAAAACAGCCGTTCTTTTCCAACGGTGAAATAGACCAACGGTGCCATGATGGCCAGGAATACGCCGTCCTGAAAAGAAGAGACCATCACAGCGGTGATGCTCTTTCCCATGTTCACCTTCTCCCGATTCAGAATGAAAATAGCGAAGATGAATCCCCCGCCGATCATCCCCGGCGCTAGTGCGGAAGAGAACTCCCACAGCATGATGACGTTGAAGGCGTTTCTCCAGCCGAGCTCATAGTCGGTGAGGGCACGAATACGGACCATGTAAGCCCAATCACGGATCACCATCATGGCGAATGCCATCATGATCCAGAGCGTACTGTTCCAACTCCAGGTTATTTTCTGAAAGGCGACAGGATCGAAACTTCTCGAAAGCAGAAAGGTAGCAGCTCCCAGTCCGAGTAATATCGGCAACAAGATCCGGGATGGCCGAAAGGTCTTGAGCAGTTGCCGGGAGTCGGGTTGCATGCCGTGGGGCTGGCGGATCAGGCGGTCACTTCTTCTTCAGGACGCGTCAACCAGAAATTATTGAATCCGATGCCCAAGGTGATACGGACTGCTTGCTCCTGCAACAGTTCAAGCACCGCCAGGAATGTGAAAATAGCGTGCACCTTGTTTTCGCACGAAGTGATCAGCTCGGTGAAAGCCACCTTGCCGCTGTTGACAATCCTGGAGTGAAGCGATTGCTTCTCGCTGGAAATGGTATAAGGGTATTGAACCACTTTGTGCTTCACCTTCTTGCTTTCGTTGTCGAAGCGGGTGATCACCTTGTTGAACGTATTGAGCAACTGGAAAAGCGTGAGGTTCATGAGCTCTTCCGATGCAGCGTTCTGCATGGCGATGTCCGCCAGTTCGCGCTGCACGTTCCCACGTACCGACTTCATCGCACGGTCGTCTTCCATCGTCCGAAAATCTTCACACGCTTCCTTGAATTGCTTGTACTGAAGGATGCGTTCGACAAGGTCTTTGCGCGGGTCGATCTCGTTGCCCTCGTCATCCAACTCAGGACGAGGCAACAACATCTTGGCCTTGATCCGCATCAGCGTTGCCGCTACCAAGATGAACTCGCTGGCCAACTCGATGTTGAGCTCGTTCATCTGGCGGATGTAATCCAGAAAGTCGTTGGTTATCTTGGAGATAGGGATGTTATGGACATCGATCTCGTCGCGTTCGATGAAGAAGAGCAACAAATCGAATGGGCCCTCGAATTGGGGCAGACGGACTTCAAAAGCTTTTTCCACGGGTATTCCTTGTCTCCCAAATCTACGGTTTTTTGCCTTGTCCCGTATGCTGTTTTGGAACTTGTTGAAAATAAGACTTTTGATTCTTGAATTTAGAAATTCGCAGACCTACATTTACTGCCAATGCTTGACCCGGTTACCGATATCGTTCACCCCAATCACACGCCCAGGTTTAAGCGTCCGTTTTTACTGACCCTGCTTTACCTGTTGGGCTTCCTTCCATCCTATGGTCATTCGAACGATTCCTACACCCGTCCGCGCGACTTTTCCGCTTGGTACTCGACTGAAGTAGAAAAAAGCACCTTCAAGGATCAGTATGTTGCCATACAACTTCAGTTGAGGTATGACAACAACGCGACCACTTTTGACCGAACCAATCTTACATTCACCTATGGATACGATTGGACGAAGAACTTCAATTTAGAGGCCGCCTACAGAATGAATTTCAACTACGATGCGGACCAACAAACATTTTATTTGGGAGCCGCCAGGAAATTCAGAATCAATAGCAGAATGAGTCTGTACTTCCGTACAGCCTTACAACATACGCGCAACCATTTCACTGGCGACTTTGAAATCGACCAACCCATCACACAGTGGAGGAACAGGCTAAGGCTGAATTACCGATTCGACGTACGCTATTCAATGGCGTTGTCGGCAGAGCCCTATCTTCTACATGACGGTGTGCATCAGCTCTATGTCAGTAGAATCCGTTACCAGTCGCAGTTCTCCATGCGGCTGAACAAGTACAATTCATTGACCGTTTTTTATCTGCTTCAACCCGATGTAGTGGACTACGGTATCAATGGAACCAGTAACGTGGCAGGGATCACCTACTCTATTGATGTGCCCGGTAAACTGAGTAATTTCTCACGCATATACTCAGGGAAAAACAAAAGGAAAAAGTGATATTCAGACCACAATAAGGAAACGCCCAACTGGGTGCTTCCCCTTTTCAGCCTACTACACTAGTTTACTCATGATGCCTTGGGGATTTTCAAATCGCAAAAGTAAAGTATGTGCCCGACACACTTCATAGTAAGCCATCCGATAACTTCAAGCTTTTATTCGCTAAAGGCATTTGGTACTGAATACCAGAAGCAATGTGGCTGCGCTGTTATTGTCAGATGAAACGAACATCTACCTCATCGCCGCCTTCATCACCCAATAAATACCCTTCACATTGGTGTGCCATTCCTTGAGCAAAAGAACCAAAATGATTTCTTCTATCAGCTCCAGGGTGGTGATGAAAGCAGCGGTATAGAACAAAGGCAGAAAGGGATCGCTGGTGAAAAACAGAAGGATCAGGAAACTTCCCTGCAGGATCGCTGCCAACTTGGCCAGTAAGGTGTGAAAAGAGGTTATCCTTCCATAACGCAGAAAAGCAAGCAAGGTCTGCAGCGCGAACAATATCAGCATCGTTCCGATGAACCAGCGCTGTTCATACAAGAACCCTTTCTTGAAAAACCACACGCCTAAGATGCCTGCCAGTATCGTGAGATCGTCTCCGATGGAGTCCAGCTTCGTTCCGAAAACACTGGCCACCTTCAACTTGCGCGCCAGTATGCCATCAATCGCATCCGTGAAGAAACAGATTCCGAGCAGCCATTTGAAAACGGCAAGGCGGTTGAACCAAATGAGCAACAACAGGATCGGAAATGCGACCACCCTGACCCAGGTGATGCCGTTGACCACAAAATAATTCCGGTTGACTATGCCCACGCTGCGAAAATAGGAATATCAATCATCCGTCTCACCTGACCAAGGTCATATCCGCTGATTCGTTTGTGTAGTTAGTTTGCACCACTATGAAACATTGTTTTGATTTTTCTGAAATAACACGAGATGGAGTAGCTCGATTTGGTGGTAAAAACGCCTCGCTGGGTGAAATGACCCGTAAACTTCAAGCTTCCGGAGTGAGAATTCCCAAGGGATTCGCATTGGATGCCTCCGCCTTCGAAGCGACCTCAAAGGAAAACAGGATACATCATCGTATCCAGGAAGCATTGTCAGTCGTCAATCCCGAAACATTGGATGGCTTGGAAACCGCTGCCACCACCTGTCAAGAACTGGTCGGTCGATGCTTTCTTCCTGCCCTTATTCGCGAAGAGCTTCTCACTTCCTACCGTAAGATGGGTTCGCCATCGGTTGCAGTAAGAAGTAGCGCGACAGCCGAAGACCTTCCCACTGCCAGCTTTGCAGGTCAGCATGAATCCTTTTTGAATGTAGAGGGGGAAGACCAGCTGCTGCGGTCGGTCATCCGCTGCTATTCCTCCCTGTACACCGCTCGCGCCATAAAATACAGGATCGACAACGGCTTCCCTCATGAACAAGTATTGCTTTCAGTCGGCATACAACAAATGGTTCGTAGCGATCTGGGCAGTGCCGGTGTTGCTTTCACGTTGGACCCTGAATCGGGATTCCGTAATGTCATCTACGTGACCGGAGCGTGGGGACTTGGAGAAACCGTCGTTCAAGGAGCCGTCAACCCGGATGAATTCCTGCTGTTCAAGCCATCGATTTCAAATGGAAGCGATCCGATTCTTCGTAAAACGATCGGTACGAAAAGGCACAAACTGGTTTACAAGAACAACGGCGGATCAGGTACGATCTTGATGGAAACGCAGGCCGATCAACAGCAACGCTTCGTACTGTCAGACCAGGAAGTCGCTACTATCGGCAAATGGTGTCTGCTGATCGAAAAACATTATGACCTGCCGATGGATATCGAATGGGCGAAAGACGGTACGACGGAAGAACTGTTCATCCTGCAAGCAAGGCCCGAGACGGTTCACGCGCGAACAGAGCGACTTAAAATCAAGGAGTACCAACTCACAGAAAAAGGCACTTCCATCGTGACAGGAACCGCAGTCGGTCATGCCATTGTGAGCGGCCCCGTAAAAATCGTTCGCAGTCTGGCCGATGCCTCCAGCGTGAAAGAAGGAGACATCCTCGTTTCGGAAATCACGCATCCCGACTGGAATACGATACTCAGGAAAGCGATCTGTATCATCACGGACAAAGGCGGAAGGACGAGTCACGCCAGCATCGTTGCACGTGAACTCGGCATTCCTGCCGTAGTCGGTACCGAACATGCAACGCAACTGCTTCGGGATGGACAGATCATCACTGTTTCCACCGCATCCGGCGAAACGGGTGTGGTATACAAGGGTAAATTATCCTGGACCAAAAAAGAACTGGATCCGGGTGCGACCCCTTCCACACGAACCAGACCGATGCTCATTCTTTCCGATCCTTCCAAGGCATTCCACCACGCCATGTATCCGGCAAAAGGAATAGGATTATTGAGAATGGAATTCATCATCGCCAATACGATCCGAGTCCACCCGATGGCATTGCTACATCCCGAAAGGATTCAGGCCTCGACGACACGCGAAGAGATGGCTGCGCTGACTATGGGATATGATGATCCGAAGGAATACTTCATCGACCGGCTCGCTTCCTCCTTGTCGATCATGGCTGCAGCATTTCACCCGTATGATGTGATTGTACGCACCAGCGACTTCAAGACGAACGAATATGCGGAGTTGATCGGCGGGAAGGATTTCGAACCCGTCGAAGAGAATCCGATGCTGGGCCTCCGCGGCGCTTCCAGGTATTATCGAGACTCCTACAAAGACGGCTTCGGACTGGAGTGTGAAGCCATCCGACGGGTAAGGGACGTGAAAGGATTGACGAATCTTAAAGTCATGATCCCTTTTTGCCGAACGGTGGAAGAAGGAAAAAAAGTACTCGACACGATGGCCTCTTTCGGACTTGAGCGAGGAAAGAACGGACTGGAAGTATATGTGATGGCTGAAATACCCAGCAACGTGCTGCTGGCAAAAGAGTTCGCTGAGATCTTCGATGGCTTTTCCATCGGTTCTAACGACTTGACGCAGTTGACACTGGGAATCGACAGGGACGCAGCGTCCATCGGCGATCTTTTCAATGAAGAGAACAAAGCGGTGATTGCACTTTTGCGAAACATGATCCACGAGGCCAGGAAAGCAGGAAGAAAAATTGGTTTGTGCGGACAAGCCCCCAGCGATAAACCGGAGTTCGCCCGATTCCTGGTCGAGTGTGGCATCGACAGCATCAGTTTCAATCCGGATGCACTTCTGAACGGAATAAAAAACATTGCTGCGGCCGAACAAGTCCTAACTTTGAAACATGAAGAGATTACAGGGTAAAACGGCCATCATCACCGGAGCAGCGGGTGGCATGGGAAAAGAAGAAGCGTTGCTTTTCGCAAAGGAAGGCGCGAATGTGCTGGCCACCGACATACAAGCAGGCCTGCTGCAGGAGTGGGTGAAAGCCGCGCGCGACCAGGGATTATCCATCGAATGGATCCGGCACGATGTGACCTCCTACATCGATTGGCAGTCGGCCGTGGATAAATGTCTTGCCTTGTTCGGCCGCATTGATATCCTGGTTAACAATGCGGGTGTTTATCCTCCGGGAAAAACCAGTGAGACGACCACTTTGGAAGAATGGGCCCGCATCCTGACCATCAATCTGACCGGACCCTTTCTTGGTTGTAAGACGGTGCTGCCTCATATGAAGGATGCAGGTGGATCCATCATCCATGTTTCCTCCATTGCCGGTTTTGTCGGTGGAAACGGTCCTGCCTATTCGTCTTCGAAAGGCGGACTGATCGCCTTGAGCAAGGACCTCGCGGTGGAGTATGCCAAATACAAGATACGCGTCAACACCCTGGATCCGGGTGGTGTGCTGACTCCGATGACCGAGGCCATAGTGAAAGCTCCCGGTGTCGAAGCGATGATCAAGGCCAGTAGTCCGCAAGGAAGAATGGCCGACCCGATCGAGTTGGCGTATGGTGCACTTTTTCTCGCATCCGACGAATCCTCCTTCATGACCGGCAGTGATCTGGTGATGGACGGCGGATTGATTGCTCGATAAGTCGATCTCGAGGGCCTACTCGTCCACTTGCCTATCTTTGCGGGCCATGCAACCTCGCACCCGCGCCCATCTGGCACTCATCACCGCCAATCTCATTTACGGCGCGAATTTCAGCATCGCAAAAATCGCGATGCCGCAGTACATACAACCTCAGGGATTCATTGTATTGCGTGTAGCGTTTTCGTTATTGCTTTTCTGGATTTTCAGTCGCATGAGCGGAAACGATACCAAGATCGAATCAAAAGATCATATCCGACTGCTTTTCCTGGGGCTCTGCGGAGTAGGCATCAATCAGACACTTTTTTTCGAAGGACTTACGCGAACATCCAATATCAGCGCCGCACTCATCATGACCACCAATCCGATCATGGTCATGGCCGGCGTAAGCATCGTCTACAAAGAACGTATCACCTTTTTCCGTGCACTGGGGATCTTGTTCGGGATCGCAGGAGCCTGTTCGCTCATCTTATTGAAGATGCAAAGCAGAGGAACGCCTACATGGCAAGGCGACTTGATGATCCTGTTGAACTCAGCAGCGTATGCTGCTTTCATGGTGTATGTAAAACCGCTGATGAAGAAGTATTCTCCCTGGGTGGTGATACGCTGGACTTTCTTTTACGGTTTTCTGTTCGTGCTGCCGCTGGGAGCGGGACAAGTTGCCGCCATTGAATGGTCGGAATTCACCACACCGGTCTGGCTATCGATGATTTACGTAATCGTGGCCACGACATTCCTTGCATATTGGTTCAACACCTTCGGCTTACAGCATTTGAGCCCCTCGGTTGTCAGTTTTTATATCTACCTGCAACCGCTTTTCGCCACCCTGATTTCACTCATCATTACCCACGAAAAAGTCACTTTACCTCAAATCATCGCCTGTGCCTTCATTTTCACAGGGGTGTACCTGGTCAACCGTCCGGTCGAACGCTGATGGCGTCTCGCACAAATGGCTTATTTTTGGCCCTCAAGTCCGCATCATGATCCGCTCCATGACCGGTTTCGGCAGCGCAGCTGTCCGCATCGGTAACAAAACCATTCAGGCCGAAATCAAATCGGTCAACAGTAAGTTCTTCGATCTCTCGCTGAGGCTGCCCTCCGCATTCAAGGATAAAGAACTAGAATTGCGCAGCGAGCTCAACCGGCTGATCGAACGCGGCAAGGTGGAATGCACCGTCTCCATCGATTCCCCCGGTCCGGTACGCAGGGCTTCTTTCAATGTGGAGTTACTGGCTGATTACCACAAGGACCTGAAAGCCTTGCAGAAGAAACTCAAGATCAAGGACGCTCCGGATATGATGCGGATGTTATTGGCCATGCCGGATGTGATGGTCACAGAAAAGAATGGCTTTGACGAGACCGAATGGGAAGGTTTGCGTAAGGCGATTGATGAAGCAGCATCTGCATTCGACAGTTTCAGAAAAAAGGAAGGCAAGGCCTTGCAGAAAGATCTTGTAAACCGCATTCATTCCATCCAGAAAGCAATGGGCAATCTGGAGCCGTTCGAGAAAAACCGGATCGAATCCGTTCGTAAACGACTACGTCAGGGACTGGAAGATACCATCCAGAAAGATGAAATCGACCGTAACCGATTCGAGCAAGAACTGATCTATTATCTGGAAAAACTGGACATCACCGAAGAGAAGGTCCGACTTGCGAGCCATTGTGAATTCTTCCTTAAAACGATGAACGAAGAACTCTCCTCCGGAAAAAAACTTTCCTTCATTGCACAGGAAATCGGCCGTGAAATAAACACCATGGGATCCAAATCGAACGATGCTGACATGCAACGGATCGTAGTCGAAATGAAAGACGATTTGGAGAAAGTAAAGGAACAAGTGCTGAACGTCATCTGACATGCAAGGCAAACTGCTCCTATTCTGCGGACCCTCCGGAAGCGGAAAGACCACCATCGTGCATCATCTGCTTCGTAACGATAGCCGTCTGACGTTTTCCGTTTCGGCCACTACACGACCCATCCGGGCCAATGAGAAAGACGGTGTCGATTACCACTTCCTTTCGGTTGCCGAGTTCAAAAAACGGATTGCCGAGAACGCATTCGTCGACTGGGAAGAAGTATATACTGACCGGTTTTATGGAACACTGCGTGCTGAAATCGATCGTATCTGGGAAGCGAAAAAAATCGCCGTATTCGATGTGGACGTGGAAGGCGGATTGAAAATCAAAAGCATTTTCGGCGACAGGTTGTTGTCGGTTTTCGTGATGCCTCCTTCCGTGGAAGAGCTCCGACGACGATTACACACCCGCAACTCGGAGACCGCCGAATCCTACAAGGCCAGAATAGAAAAAGCGGAGCACGAGCTCACCTATGCATTCCGGTTCGATAAGACGATCGTGAACGATTCGCTTGATCATGCTTTGTCCGATGCAGAGAAAATGGTGAATGATTTCCTGTCGGACGAATTGAATGGGGCAAACCAACTGCCACAAGCATGAAAGTCGGTCTGTTTTTCGGGTCATTCAATCCGGTCCATGTTGGGCACATGGTGATCGCCTCCTACATGGCGGAATACACTGACCTTGAACAAGTGTGGTTCGTCGTTTCACCTCACAACCCGCTCAAGCAGAAAGAATCCTTGCTCGACGACCAGCATCGCTTGCAGCTGGTCAGGCTGGCGACCGAAGACAACCGCAAATTGAAAGCCTCGAATATCGAGTTCGGATTGCCTCAGCCCAACTACACGGTGAATACCCTATCATACCTGTACGATATGCATCCCGACCACCGTTTTGTGTTGATGATGGGAGCGGACAACCTGACCACCTTCAAGAAGTGGAAGAATTGGGAACAGATACTGGAAATGGTGGAGGTGTATGTCTACCCGCGACGCGAAAGCGATGGTGGCGACCTATTGCATCATCCGAAAGTGAAGGTGGTGAATGCTCCTATCATGGAGATTTCAGCCACATTCATCAGGGAGGCTATACGTAACAATAAAGACGTCCGGTACATGCTGCCGGATGTGGTATGGAAATACATGAAAGAAATGCATTTCTATGAAAAATGATTCCACGAGCTACCTGATCGGCACGATATGAAGTTCCTAAGTCCGCTACTTTATTACCTGATCATTTTTCCGGTCTCACTGCTCCCCTTTCCATTGCTGTATGGATTGTCGGATTTGCTATTCATCATTTTCTACCATCTCGTTCCCTACCGTAAAAAACTGGTCCTGGAGAACCTTCGTCGTTCTTTCCCTGAGAAAACGGAATCGGAATTGAAAAAAATACGCAGGGAGTTTTACCGGCATTTCGGTGATCTGATTGTCGAAAGCATCAAGACGTTCACCGCCTCCAGAAAAGCGATTGTCGCAAGGGTCGAACTGGTGAATGCCGATCTGGTGGAATCCTTTTACGAAAAAGGCAAAAGCGTGATCCTGGTCACCGGCCATTATGCCAATTGGGAATGGCCTGCGCTCACGCTTCCATTCGTCAGCTCGCACACTGCCACGGGAATTTATAAAAAACTGACCGATCCTTTTTTCGACCGGTTATTGCAAAAATCCCGCTCGCGGTTCGGTCTGAACTTGATGTCGACCCGTGAAGTGCAAGGTTTTTTCAAGGACCACACCGATGAACTGTGTACGTATGGATTCATCAACGACCAAAGTCCTTCCGATCCGCGAAGAGGACATTGGATGACGTTTCTCAATCAAGACACCTGCGTTCTGATGGGCGTGGAGACCTACGCCCGCAAATACGATCTGCCGGTGGTCTATGTGGACATCCGCAAAGCAAGCCGTGGAAAATACAGGCTGACTTATCGCTTGGTCACTGACGCTCCATTATCAACGGCTGAATACCGAATTACCGAAGATTGTGCTCGCATCAATGAGTCGATCATCCGGGAAGCACCAGCCTACTGGCTGTGGACGCACCGTAGATGGAAGCACCGTCGTCCCTCCTAAGTAGGACGTATTTCGACTTTTCTCTTTTCCTTACCTTCGTGCCATGTCATCCGAGAACGCACACTTTGGCACACGTGCCATCCATGCCGGCCAGGAGCCAGACCCTTCCACCGGCGCAATCATGACTCCTATTTACCAGACATCGACGTATGTCCAGGAGTCGCCCGGCAAACACAAAGGATATGCTTACGCAAGAGGGAAAAACCCGACACGTGTCGCTTTGGAAAAATGCATCGCTTCGTTGGAGAATGCCAAGCACGGACTTTGTTTTTCTTCGGGACAAGGTGCTGAGGATGCCGTAATCAAGCTGTTGAGACCGGGTGACGAAGTGATCGCCACCGATGATCTGTATGGAGGATCCTATCGGATGTTCACAAAAGTGTTTGCACACTATGGTATCGTCTTTCACTTCGTGGATATGGCAGACGCCAACAACATCCGGAAGTACATCAACGATAAGACCCGCTTGATCTGGGTCGAGACTCCGACGAATCCGGTCATGAAAGTGATCGACATACGGACTACGGCGGCCATTGCACGTGAAAAAGGACTCATCCTTGTTGTCGACAATACATTCGCATCTCCTTTTCTCCAGAATCCATTGGATCTCGGAGCGAGTATCGTGATGCATTCCGCCACCAAATATCTCGGAGGACATTCCGATGTGGTGATGGGCGCATTGTGTTTGAACGATGACAAGTTATACGAAGAACTGGCGTTCATCACCAATTCTTGTGGTGCCACACCCGGACCGATGGATAGCTTCCTCGTGCTAAGAGGACTCAAGACCTTGCACATACGGATGGAGAGGCACTGTCACAATGGGAAAATCGTCGCCGAATTCTTACGGCAGCACCCAAAAGTCGATAAGGTATATTGGCCCGGGTTCGAGTCGCATCCGAACCACGCCATTGCGAAAAGCCAAATGCGCGGTTTCGGTGGAATGATTTCGTTCACTTTGAAAGGCGATTCCATGGAAGAGGCTTTCAAGATGGCTGCCCGCACCAAGGTGTTTTCGTTGGCAGAGTCGCTGGGTGGAGTCGAATCCCTGATCGGACACCCGGCCAGCATGACACATGCTTCGATTCCGAAAGAAGTCCGCGAGAAGGCCGGTGTCGTCGACTCCCTATTGAGGCTGAGCGTTGGCATCGAAGATGCCGATGACTTGGTGGAAGACCTCCGCCAGGCAATCGGTTGAAGAACCGACTATCCCGCACATTCCGACGAATTGGGCGATTTCAGCTCAATTGACCTCTATTCGTCCTCTTTTTAGCCTGTCAGCCTATTGTCAGAATGGCCCGTTTCATGGGAAATCTGCCCATGGTTCCTTAAATTTGAAAACCATACTTGAATCGACGGTGTTTATTCACCGAAGCCCAACTAAATCATGAAAAAATCAATACTGATCATGGCCATGGCACTGATCGCTGCGACGATCAACGGTCAGGCTCCCGAACGCCCTTACTGCATCACTGACGAGATGTACCACCAGTCCATCCGCGAAAATCCGCAGTACCTGAAGAATCACTTGGAACTGGAAGACTTCACCAAAAAGTATGTCGAGCAAAACCAGGCACGTATGCGTACTGCCCAGTCGGTCAATACGATCAACACGCCACCTACCTATGTGATTCCGGTCGTATTTCACGTGCTCCATGAATACGGTGCTGAGAACATTTCGGATGCTCAGATTCTGGATTGTCTTCAACACATGAACGAGGACTATCGCAAACTGAATGCTGACACTTCCAATACGTTGGCCATTTTCAAACCTATCGCAGCGGATTGTGGAATCGAGTTCCGCCTTGCAACCATCGATCCTAATGGCAATTGCACCAATGGCATCGACCGTATTTACACGAGCAAGACGAATAGCGCAAACAACGACTCGAAGCTGAATCCTTGGACAGGTAATTACCTGAACATTTGGACAGCCAAGACATTGGAGAACACAGGAGCCGCAGCCTATTCTCATTTTCCTGGAACCGTCGCCCTGAATAAAGAAGGCGTAATGTCCCGCTACGATTACATCGGCACCATCGGCGCTGGTGGTCCTGGTGGATTGCACACCATCTCGCATGAAGTAGGGCACTTCCTCAATCTTGCTCACACCTGGGGAACTACCAATAGCCCGGGAGTAGCTTGCGGAGACGATTTCGTTCAGGATACTCCTGAAACGCAGGGCTGGACCAGTTGCAACTTGTCTGCTGCAGTTTGCAATCCTCCCGTCATCGAAAACGTCCAGAACTTCATGGAGTATTCTTACTGCGATAACATGTTCACCGTTGGCCAGAAAACAAGAATGTACGCTGCTCTCAGTTCCAGCCTGGGCAGCCGGAATACACTCTGGACAGCATCCAATCTCATTGCTACTGGAACCAATAGTACCAATCCGGTAAGCCAGTGTGCACCTATTGCAGACTTCTGGACGACCCAGCAATCTGTTTGTGTAGGCCGCACGGTCAACTTCCGTGATTATAGCTGGAATGCCCACCCGACTTCTTGGTCGTGGTCCTTCCCAGGCGGCACCCCCTCCACTTCAACGGATTCCCTGCCAGCAGTTGTTTACAATTCTCCCGGCATCTATGATGTTACATTGGTGGTTTCCAATGCCAATGGATCGAACACCTTGACACGTACGGCTTTCATCCGCGTGAGCGGATCGCCCAGCATTCAGGGCTTGTTCACTGAACCTTTTACAACCGCGGCCGCATTGACTGCAAACGATGCGTGGATTTACAATCCGGACGCAGGAAGTACGACCTGGACCTTTTTTCCTAACGCAGGAGCCAACTCCACGCCTACCAGTTTGAAGTTGAACAACTACAGCAATACCGCAGGGCAGATTGATGAATGGATTTCTCCTGCTTTCGACATCTCCAACCTGACGGGAGCTACGATGAAATTCTATGTAGCCAACGCCCAACGGAACTCTACCTCCAATGATCTCCTTCGTGTTTTCAGCAGTTCCAACTGCGGAGAGAACTGGACCAATAAATACAGCAAGAGCGGTTCCTCCTTGGCAACAGCAGGAGTGGTAGGCGTTAACTTCACTCCATCATCAACCCAATGGCGTCAGGAAACTGTCAGCCTGAACGGCATCTTCCCGCGTACCAACATCCGCTTCAAGTTCCAGAACACGAGCGACCGAGGAAATAACACTTACATCGACGAGCTTCAAATCACCGGCACACCGAGTAATGTAGACGAAGTCGATGAAGTCACTACGGGATTCGGATTGTTCCCCAACCCTTCAAACGGTGTTTCCACGGTTCAGTTCAAGCTGAACTCTTCGCAACGTGTACGCATCTATGTTCACGACATTACCGGACGCATGATCCAACAGGTATTGGATGAAACGCTTTCGGCTGACATGCACGACGTGAAGGTTTCAATCGATACTCCTGGCATCTACCTTGTAGATGTGCTGGTAGGCGAAAAGCACCACGTTCGTCGCTTGACGATTGCTGAGTAATTTCAATCGAACCCATGAAAAAGCCCCGCTTGCAGCGGGGCTTTTTTTATTTCCATCAATGAGCTTGTAACCAGTTTTCTCCGATGCCTATGCCGACCTCGATAGGAACCTTCAACGGTAACGCCGTCTTCATTCGATCGGCTACCAGCTCCTTCAATACATCGACTTCGCTACGGTGTGCATCGAAAACCAATTCGTCGTGGACTTGTAAAACCATCTTCGAAAGCATTTTCTCTCGCAACAAATCTTCCTGGATCCTGATCATGGCCACCTTGATCATGTCAGCCGCACTACCTTGGATCGGGGCATTGATGGCATTCCGTTCAGCAAAGCCTCGCACAGTGGCATTCGCGGAATTGATGTCACGCAGGTACCTGCGCCGACCGAGCACAGTCTCAACATAGCCATTCTTCCTGGCACTCTCGATTGATTCGTCCATGTAATCCTTGATGGAAGGATATTGCTGGAAGTAGTTCTCGATGATCGATTTCGCTTCTGTACGGGATATGTTCAGCCGATCGGCCAGGCCGAATGCAGAAATACCGTATATGATTCCGAAGTTGACCATCTTGGCATTTCTACGCTGGTCGGAAGTGACCTCCTTTATCGGAACACCGTATACCTTCGCCGCCGTAGCTGT
>JBJTRB010000125.1:0-10092 GCA_046075925.1 Bacteroidota bacterium
TCTTAGACGGTCGAGCATTTCTCTGAGGGGCCCACGACAAGATACGGCCTGCTCCCGGGGCCCGCTCGCCGAACGTCATATGGCGCCAAAAAAAACAAAACTCCAACTTTTACTCCCTGGTTGTGCCTTGACTGATCTTGAGATTAACAGGCAGAACTGGAGTGGGGCTGGGTCATGATGCCTGTGACCATGACAGCCTGCGCCGCCGTCCTCCTGGCAGCTCTCATCGGCATGGCGGACGGCTTTACCGTGCCTTTTGCGCTTGCTGCCGGATTAAGTGGCGCTGTGACAGACAATGGAATCGTACTCGCAGCCGGACTGGCAGAGATCGTAGCCGGTTCCATTGCGATGGGACTCGGCGGATATCTTGCCGGTAAGACAGAGGTAGAGCACTACAATGCCGAGTTGGCCAGGGAATACCGTGAGACGGAGACGCACTACGAGACCGAACGAAGAGAAGTGATGCAGATCCTGGAACGTTACGGTCTTTCGAAGCAATCCCAGGAGTTGGTCATGAACGAGATGGAAAAGGATAAGGACAAGTGGGTCGAGTTCATGATGCGTTTCGAATTGGGATTGGAAAAGCCGGATCCTGCTCGTGCACGTAAAAGTGCCATGAACATCGGCCTATCCTATATCGTTGGAGGCATCATTCCGCTTTCCGCTTACCTGTTCACTGACAATCCGCATGACGGATTGCTCTATTCAAGTCTGATCACGGTAGTGTGTCTGATGGTGTTCGGCTATTTCAAAAGTAAAGCCACAGGTCAACCACCCTTGAAGGGAGCCATGCGTACCACGATCATCGGTGTCCTGGCTGCAGGCGCGGCTTACCTCTTAGCCCGATTGATTGCGTGAAATGAAGAAATCAACCGATACACCCGGAAAAAAATCGCAAGTCGTACAACGGTCGGCATTCAATCCTGCTGCGGTTTTCTGGATTGTCTTTCTTATTCTATTCATGCCGCTTTTCTCGCGGCTGGTTACCAACTTTTTCCTGAACATCGACGACGACCTCTTCTTTACGAACAATCCCCATCTTCGGTCCTTATCGCCTGATAACCTTCGGGCGATTGTGAGCAGCACATACGGGGGCAACTATCACCCGGTCACCACGTTGCTTGAAGCCCTTGAATATGCGCTCTTCGGATTGAAGCCAGCGGGATTCCATGTCGTCAGCATGTTATTCCATTTATTGAATTCGTTTCTTGTCTATAGAGTAGCAGGACATTTTTCCGAGCGAATGGATTTCAGGATGCTGCTCACGGTGGTTTTCGCCTTTCATCCGATGCATGTGGAGTCGGTTGCATGGATCACCGACCAGACGGATCTTTTCTGCACGGCCTTCATGTTGCTATCGTTGGATCGCTACATCGTTTGGAGTAAAACAGAGGTGCGAAGTCAATTGCTGCTTTCGATACTTGCTTTCCTGTTTGCCTTGGGAAGCAAGCCTTCCGCTATCGCACTTCCTTTATTACTTCCTGTTATCGATTGGCATTTCGGCAAATGGTCGACCAAGCGATTGGCTATCGCCGGGTTGTACGTGTTGCCTGCAGCCATCTTCGCCTATGTGACGTTCGTGGCATTGTCCGCGTCCACGAAAATCGATGCCGAGTTGTTGCCGGACTATTCGCTGTTGGAGCGATTGGTCGTTGCCAATTTCGCTTTCGCATATTATATCATCAGGTTTGTTTTTCCATTCGGACTGTCCGTGTTGCATCTTGCTCCGGATGATTTACCGTTGTATTACTATGCTGCCATCCTCTTCAACGTGTTGTTGGTCTATGGATTATGGCGCTTGCGTAAAAATTCGTCCCTGCTGATCACGGGTTTTCTGTTTTACTGCTTTTCGATCGGCTTGGTGGTCCAACTGCTTCCTACCGGCTACAATGTGGTAGCCGAACGATACACCTACTTTCCGTATTTCGGCTTGTCGATGATGTTCGGATACCTGATCCAAGCGGACAAGGACGGGTCGATCAAGTTGCCGACACTCATCCGCGGAAGAATGCAGGCGCTTTCCTATTTTCTTGCCGCTGGATTTCTGGTGCTCTCATTTCTCAGAGCCGGTGAATGGAAGGATCTGTTGACGATCAATGTGAATATCGCAGAACGGAATCCGGAGTCTGCCTTCGCCCAACTTTCGGCGGTGTTCCAAGAGCTGGATGCGGGAGAAGCAGAATCCGCGGCTCGCAGGTTGGAAGAATCGGAACAGCTTGACTCGACCAGTGCGCAACTGCATTTCTCCAGAGGGAAGGCCTATTATAAGTTAGGTCGTTCAGACAAGGCGCTTGCATCGTTTTGCAAGTCCCAGCGCGTGGATCCGGATCAGAAGGACTTGAACGATTTTCTTGCCATCCTGTACTTTCAGAACAACCGGATGGATTCGGCAGAAAAGTATTTTTCCAAATTGATCGCTACAGATTCGATACCGGTGGCTGCCAACCTGAGTAATCGAGCCATCTGTCGCTATTACCTGAAGGATTACAAGAATGCCATCGGTGATTTCACAGCGGCTATCAAAGCCGACCCTTCCATGGTGACGGCACTGGCCCAGCGAGGCATCTGCTATGCTGAAATGGGTGACAAGGAAAAAGGGTGCTTGGATCTTCGGTTGGCGGTCAATGCAGGACTCAATGAATACCGCCAGGAACTGCAGAGACTTTGCGGTGAATGATGGGCTACTGTAGTTCAGTCACGCAGACTGTCACTTCCAACTGATTTTTTTCATTTCCCATTCGGTAAAGGGGCCGTATCATTGCCGAACCACTATGCGGACCTCCGGTAAATCAATACATTCATAAGTCATGGTCATCACGTTTCCTCATCTCGGACAAACATTGCATGCCGATCTTGCACGTCCGCTCGACATCTCCTTACCGCTCACGCCCGGGCCTGAACATGTCGGCGCATTCTTTATTCCGCCTATGACCATCGAGCCTTTGCGCATCGGTGATTTCGTCGGAGACGTGTTGCAAGGGGCTCCATGCAATGTGAACGATGTCCGCTTCAATCCCCACGGCAACGGCACGCATACGGAGACGGTCGGACATATTTCAAGAGAGAAGGAAAGCATCCATGAATGCCTCAAGCGCTTCTGGTTTCTTGCCGATGTGGTGTCGGTACAGCCTTCAAGGTTATTCGATGATTGGGTGATCATGCCTGATCAATTCGATCAGGTTTTGTCGGATCCTCAGGAAGCACTGATCATTCGGACAAGGCCTAACGATATGGCTAAGCGAAGCAGGAAATATTCCGGAACCAATCCGATTTATCTGCATCACGAAGCTGCCGAAAAGATCGCGGAGGCAGGCGTCCGACATCTACTTATCGACCTTCCGAGTGTTGATAAAGAGGAAGACGGCGGCCGATTGTTGGCTCACAGGGCCTTTTGGAGATATCCGGATGCCACCCGAAGCGAGGCTACCATCACCGAGTTGATTTATGTCCCGGATGAAATCCAGGATGGACGTTACCTCCTTAACTTACAGATTATCAGTATTATGAACGATGCCAGTCCGTCAAAGCCTGTTCTTTATCGCCTGTTTCACACTCCTGGACAACTTTGATATTGTTTTGTTATGATTTACAAATAGATAGAAAAAAGCCTGTTTTTTAATGATTTGTAATTCAGCCATTTGCTTTTGCTTTCTGCCGGAGCACCAATGGTTAGATGAACTGGGCTAAATACCAGTCCCTTATTTGGAATTATTCTAAAGTTCATTTTTTTTCAAAAATTTCTGGAATTAAGGCCTTGTTCCGGTAAATTTGCGCCGTTCTAAAATGACTTTTCGATAACGTGGCTCAGGCTTCATCCTGATTTACGATCGAAAAAGAAATTGGGCGACTAATAAATCGGATATGAGCACTAACTGCTACGTCAATCGGAAGAGGCTGTCACTCTCCTTATTGTTCATTGCTTTATTCTCTCTTCAGGCATTCTCGCAAGACGCCGCCTCCGTTCAGGATGGTGAAGCGCTCTTTAAAGCAAATTGCGCGAGTTGTCATGCTGTGAAGGAAAAGCTGGTCGGTCCAGCGTTGAAAGGCATCGAGACACGCCGTCCTGAGGAATGGCTGCTGAAGTGGATCAAGAATTCCGGTTCAGTCGTGAAGTCCGGCGACGAATACGCAGTGAAGTTGTACAATGAGTACAACAAAGTGGCGATGCCATCCTTCAACCTGAAAGATGCTGAGATCAAATCCATTCTTGCTTACGTTAAAGATGAAGCTGCGAAGCCAGATGCTGTTCCAGTAGCCGGCACTCCAGCAGCCGGAGCTCCTGCTGAAGAAGAAGCGCCGATCGGACTTTATCTACTCATTGCCATTGCAGTATTGTATGGACTGAGCATGATTCTCGGTCGTGTCCAGCACACGCTGGAGCGTACCGTTCGTCAGCGCGACGGTTTGCCTGAGCCTGTGCAGCGTTCTCGTAAAGAGGCTGCTAAGCATTGGGCTCGTAACAACAAGAAATTGGTAGCGGTCATGCTGCTGGTTTTCGTTGGATGGGGCAGTGTTAAAGGTTGGTATACTTTGAAGAACATCGGTGTGATGCAGGGTTATACTCCTGATCAGCCGATTAATTTCTCCCACAAGCTGCATGCAGGCGAGATGCAGATCCAGTGCATCTATTGTCACAGCGGTGCAGAGAAAGGAAAGGTAGCCGGAGTTCCTTCTGCCAACGTCTGTATGAACTGCCACAAGTATGTGCGCAAAGGGCCGGTCACTGGTACGGAGGAGATTGCCAAAATCTATAAGGCATTGGATTACGATGCTGACAAAGGCACCTACGGTACCAACCCCAAGCCGTTGCAGTGGGTACGTGTACACAACCTTCCTGACCTGGCATATTTCAATCACGCACAGCACGTCGCAGTCGGCAAGATCGCCTGTCAGACCTGCCACGGTCCTGTTCAGGATAGCATGACGGTTGTCGGACAATATTCTCCTCTCACCATGGGTTGGTGTATCGATTGCCACCGCAAGACAGAGGTGAAGATGGCCGGAAACAATTATTACAACGATTACCATAAACAACTGCTTTCAAAGCCAGGAGCGGATTCCATCATCACGGTTTCCGAAATCGGCGGTCTTGAGTGCGCACGTTGTCATTATTAATAGAATCCTGTTACCCGCTGCGCTGATCGCACGGGATAGAACCTACAAGCATTAACCGATGAGCCAACGCTATTGGAAAGGAATGGAAGAGTTGCGGAACGAACCTGAGTTCGTCCGCCTGAAGAACAACGAGTTCTACGAGAATCTTCCTCTCGATGAGGTCGTCCAGAAAAAATCGGACGACGTATCCGTCACGCCTCGCCGTGATTTCCTCAAGTTCCTTGGTTTCAGTGTGGCTGCTGCGTCGCTTGCAGCCTGCGAAGCCCCCGTCCGGAAAACCATTCCGTACCTGATCCGTCCTGACCAGATCACGCCCGGTATCGCCAACTGGTATGCATCCACTTACTTCGATGGCTACGATTATTGCAGCGTGCTGGTAAAGACGCGCGATGGTCGTCCGATCAAATTGGAAGGCAACACCCTTAGCAGCGTGACCAAAGGCGGTGTCAGTGCCCGCGTTCAGGCCAGCGTGCTTTCACTTTACGATTCCGCTCGCTACAAAGGTCCGATGTCGGGTGGCAAGTCGTCCGATTGGAAGACCGTTGACAACGAGGTGAGTTCCAAGCTGGCTGCAATCGCAGTGAAAGGTGGAAAGATCCGTATCGTTTCTTCCACTGTGAACAGTCCTTCGACCTTGAAAGCGATCGGCGAGTTCACGGCTAAATATCCTACCGCAAAGCACATCCAGTACGACGCGGTATCGGTTGCCGCAATGCGTCAGGCCAACATGGAGAGCTTCGGCAAATCGGCCATTCCGAGTTATCGCTTGGATAACGCGGAGGTGATCGTATCCCTCGCGTGTGATTTCCTTGTCAACTGGATTTCTCCTGTAGAGCACTCCAAGCAATATTCAGTCACACGTAAGCTGGACGACGGAAAGAAGTCCATGTCCCGTCACATCCAGTTCGAATCCACCCTTAGCCTCACTGGCAGTAACGCCGACCAGCGTCATGCAGTAAAGCCTTCTCAGCAGATGGCTGTCGCAGCAGGCATTTATAACGTACTCGCTTCCAGAGCCGGGGCTGCAGCAGTTTCTGCTCCGTCTGCAGGTTCATTGCAAAAAGCCATCGACGCCGCTGCGGATGAACTGTGGAGCAGCAAAGGCAAAGCAGTCGTAGTCTGCGGTGTCAACCACGTCGGGCTGCAGAATATGGTCAATGCCATCAACTCGTTGATCGGCAGTTATGGCTCCACGATCGATCTGGATAATCCTTCCAATCTTCGGAACGGCTCTGATGCCGATATGTCAGCCTTCATGGACGAGGTAGCTAAAGGCGAGGTTGCTGCATTGTTGTTTTACAATTCCAATCCTGTTTATACTCACCCTAAAGGAGCCGATCTGGCAAAAGCCATGAAGTCGATCGAGTTGACGGTTTCTTTGTCCGATCGTCCGGATGAGACCTCTTCCCTTTGCGGTTACAATTGTCCTGATCTGCATCCATTGGAGTCATGGAATGATTTCGAGCCTCGTCAGGGAGCCTATTCGTTCTCTCAGCCATGCATCGCGCCACTTTTCGATGCGCGTCAGGCACAAGAGAGCTTTTTATCATGGGCAGGTAATCCGATCATGTACCACGATTACCTGAAGAGAAGTTGGGAAGCGAAGGGTTCATGGGAAAAAATGATCCAGGATGGAATCATGGAAAATCCTGCGGCCACAGCAGGTTCCTATTCCTGTAAAGCCGATCTCAATGCTGCTGTAGCTTCTGCAATGACAGCCACGGGCGTTGAAATGGTCGTGTATGAAAAGACCGGACTTGGAAATGGCGCTCAAGCCAACAACCCTTGGCTGCAAGAGTTGCCCGATCCTATCACCAAAATAACTTGGGACAACTATGTGACAGTTGCTCCTGCTGACGCCCGCGAAAAAGGCATGAAGCAAGGCAACGTGGTAAACGTCAAAGCCGGTTCTGTTTCTGTGAAATTGCCTGTTGTCGTTCAGCCGGGTCAGGCCGCTGGAACCGTAGGTGTCGCAATCGGTTACGGTCGTACCGTAGCTGGCAAGGTCGCTGATTCACGTGGGGTGAACGCTTATCCGTTCGTTACCGCTGCCGGCATGTTGGGATACAACATCTCTGGCGTTACGATCGAGAAGACGGCAGACGACGATTATGTACTTGCTGGAACCCAGACTCACCATACCATGATGGGTCGTGAGATCGTCAAGGAAACCTCTCTCTCCGAATGGAAGAAAGATCCAAAGGCAGGAAACCCTGAAGAAGTGATCGGTGTGCATGTCGGTCACGAAAAAACCGATAAGCCGGTAGAGCAAGTCACCTTGTGGGATGAGTTCGAAAGTGGCCACCACCACTGGGGCATGTCCATCGACCTGAATTCCTGCACTGGTTGCGGATCCTGTGTCATTGCATGTTCTGCTGAGAACAACGTTCCGGTTGTTGGTAAGGATGAAGTCCTCCGCAGCCGCGAAATGCATTGGATGCGTATCGACCGCTACTATTCATCAGACGCGGATCCGAAAGAAGGGGAGAAGGGCGATAACGGTCTGATGGAGATTCCAAGTGACAATCCTCGCGTTGTATTCCAGCCGGTGATGTGTCAGCATTGTAATCATGCTCCATGCGAGACTGTTTGTCCGGTCATCGCCACCAGCCACAGCTCGGAAGGCATGAACCAGATGACGTACAACCGTTGTGTAGGTACCCGTTATTGCGCGAACAACTGTCCATACAAAGTCCGCCGCTTCAACTGGTTCAAATATTCAGACAATGCGCAGTTCGCGGATGCGAACCTTTCAATGAACGATGATCTCGGCAAGATGGTGCTGAATCCGGATGTGACCGTCCGTTCACGCGGTGTGATGGAGAAGTGTTCCTTGTGCGTACAGCGCATCCAGGAAGGCAAACTCAACGCCAAGCGTGCGGGCAAAGCGATCGAAGACGGTCAGGTTCAGACCGCTTGTGCTCAGTCGTGTCCTACCAACGCCATCACGTTCGGTGATTACAACAACAAATCCAGCCGTATCAACAAGATGTGGGATCCGAACGGACGTAGCTATCATCTGCTCCGTGAGTTGAACGTTCAGCCGAACGTCTTCTATTTGACCAAGGTTCGTAACATCGAAGCCGGTAAAGAGGCCTGATAATCCAACAAAAGAAAAGCACGCAAGATCAACATGAGTAATGCAGCACATGAGGCGGTCGTACGTGACCCGCTTATTCTAGGGAATAAGTCGTATCACCAGATGACTGAAGAAATCTGCCGGCCCATCGAGGGCAAGGCTAATAAATACTGGTGGGCCTCCTTCATCATCTCCGCCACGGCGATGTTTTGGGGGATCATCTGTCTTTCCTACACCATCGGAAACGGTATCGGATCCTGGGGTGCCAACAAGACAGTCGGTTGGGCTTGGGATATCACCAACTTCGTTTGGTGGATCGGTATCGGTCACGCAGGCACCCTGATCTCTGCGGTATTGTTGCTGTTCCGGCAGCGCTGGAGGATGTCGATCAACCGTAGTGCAGAAGCCATGACCATCTTCGCGGTCGTTTGTGCAGGTTTGTTCCCGCTGTTCCACACCGGTCGTCCTTGGCTCGACTACTGGATGCTTCCACTTCCCAACCAATTCGGTTCGCTGTGGGTGAACTTCAATTCGCCGCTGTTGTGGGACGTATTCGCCATCTCGACCTATTTCTCCGTGTCGTTGGTATTCTGGTACCTCGGACTTCTTCCTGACCTGGCTACGGTTCGTGACCGTTGCACCACTCCTGCCAAGAAATTCATGTACGGACTACTGTCTTTCGGTTGGAAGGGTACTGCTCGTGACTGGCACCGTTTCGAAGAAGTATCGCTGGTACTTGCCGGACTTTCAACGCCGCTGGTACTTTCGGTTCACACCATCGTATCCTTTGACTTCGCCACGTCCATCCTTCCCGGTTGGCACACCACCATCTTCCCCCCTTACTTCGTTGCTGGTGCCATTTTCTCCGGTTTCGCAATGGTGTTGACACTGTTAATCATTGCCCGTAAAGTGCTGAATCTGGAAGAATACATCACCATGCAGCACATCGAGTTGATGAACAAGATCATCATCCTGACGGGTTCCATCGTCGGTGTGGCTTACCTCACCGAATTCTTCATGGCCTGGTATTCGGGCGTGGAGTACGAGGCCTACGCGTTCATGAACCGTGCTTTCGGTCCTTACTGGTGGGCTTACTGGAGCATGATGACGTGTAACGTCATTTCTCCTCAGCTCTTCTGGTTCAAGAAAATCCGTACCAGCCTTGCCGCCACCTTCATCCTTTCGATCGTGGTCAACATCGGTATGTGGTTCGAGCGTTTCGTCATCATCGTTACTTCCTTGCACCGTGACTTCCTTCCATCCAGCTGGACGATGTATTCCCCGACCTATATCGAAGTCGGAATCTTTGTCGGCACGATCGGATTGTTCTTCACGTTGTTCCTCATCTTCTCCCGTGTCTTCCCGGTTATCGCTCTTGCTGAACTCAAGACGATCCTGAAGAGGACCGGCAATCAATTCAAGAAAAAGAGCGTACTGTAAACCATGGCCAGAAGAATCTACGGCGTCTTTGATGACGAAGAAATCCTGCTCAATGCCATCCCTTCGCTGAAAGCGAACGGCGTGGTCTGCAAGGATGTGCAGAGCCCGTTCCCCATTCACGGAATCGAGAGCTTGATCGGTGTGCCCCGCACACGTATCTCCATCGCTTCATTCATGTACGGCATCACCGGCACTTCGTTGGCCTTGTTGATGGTGTGGTACATGATGATCAGTGACTGGCCGATCAATATCGGGGGCAAACCGAATTTCGCCCTCTACTTGAATTTGCCGGCGTTCATTCCGGTCACCTTCGAGATGACGGTCTTCTGCGCTGCCCACGGCATGGCGCTGACGTTCCTGCTCCGAAGCAAGTTGTTGCCCGGTGTCACGGCTCCGATTCCTCATCCTCGTATCACCGATGACAAATTCGTCCTGCATATCGATGTGAAGGACGAAAG
>JBJTRB010000126.1:0-3477 GCA_046075925.1 Bacteroidota bacterium
TCTGCAGCAGTCTGCTTGGAATTCGAATTCGTATGTGTTCCGTCGTTGGAGCAGGAGAGTAGCGCCAAAGCCGGAATCAGCAGCAGGAATCGGTAGTGGAACATCGATGGAAATGTACGACTTGTGTGGACATATTCATCCTCAAACACTTTTCATCCTTGTTCGGGGAATTACGTCCTTTGTGGAGTAGCATGAGTCATTTAGCAAGGTCCATCCAGCGCGTGCACGATTTGCTTTCCGTACCTGTAAGCAACTCCACGCTTCATCATGTCTTGAATGACTACTTCCGGCACCATCGGGAAATGGGGTCAAGGGATCGCCGTTTCTTTCGTGAGGTGGCGTACACGATTTGTCGGATAGGAAATGCACTGCATGAACTATCATTCCAGGAAAGATTGGCGGTCGCATCCTTTCTGACGGGTGGGTCGCTCTTGCAGCAGGTTCCTGAATTAAGAGAAGGCAGAATCCTGACCCTGCCCGAACCCTCACCGGATCTGGAGAATCGGCTTGGAGCGATTTTAGGCGCTTACCCTGAATTCCGACTGGAGGAGGTGTTCCCATTTGCTGATCGGCTTTCTCCATCCGTACCTGCAGAGCAGTATATCCGGTCCTTATTCGTTCAGCCGGATGTATGGATACGGGTCAGAAGGCAACAGACCGATCTGCTGGCTGAGCAACTCTCGCATGCCGGAATACCTTTCAGTATCCATCCTGATTTTCCATGTTCTTGGTCTGTCCCGCAAGGTGCTGCATTGGATAAACTGTCACTACAAACACGCACTGCTTTCCAAGTGCAGGACCTCGCCTCGCAATTGGTTTGTCAATCGTATCATCCTTCACCAGGAGAGGCATGGTGGGACCTGTGTGCTGCTTCAGGTGGCAAGTCCATTGCACTTCTGGATAGTTGCCTGGACATTGAACTGCTGGCTTCCGATGTCCGACCTGCAATCGTTTCTAATCTGCAAGAGCGGCTGAAAGGTTCCGGATATGATAAACGGGAGACGGCTGTCATCGATGCTGCGGAGGAGGGACTCGACCTTGGAAGGCGCTTCGATGCCATCCTTGCGGATGTTCCTTGCTCGGGTTCCGGAACTTGGTCACGTACTCCTGAACAACTGCGTTGGTTTGATCCGAATACATTAGAACGGAGGTTTCATCCGCTTCAAAAATCCATTCTTTCCACTGCAACAAGGCACCTGAAATCTGGAGGCAAGATCCATTATTCGACATGTTCGGTATTCGAGTCCGAAAACGAGCAACTTGTTAATTGGGCAGTGGACAGTTTGGGGTTGGAACTGGTGCATTATTCCTACATTTCACGTTATTTTGACAGAGCTGACACCCTCTTTTTGGCGGTTTTAGCCAAGTCGTAACCAAAATTGTCCGTGGCACCTCTTTTGAGCAGCCTTTGACGTTGATAATGAAACACCTCCTCCGGACCACTCCTCGGCCATACTGTATCAAGTGGGCCTTGAGTTCGGTCTTATTCACCTTTCTTTTCCTCGTTACATTCAACTTGTCAGCCCAGAAGCAAGACGAGGTTCAACTGGATCTGAGAGCCAAGGCGGATGGATTCTTCGAGGCGGACGATTTCGAGTCGGCAGCTCCTCTGTATTCCCAATTGTTGAGCCTTTCGCCCAAGGATACTTTGCTGTCGTTTCAGTTCGGTGCCTGCCTTTCCATGTCTCCGGCGAAGAGCCGCTCCGCGATTGCTTATATCGAGCCTGCTGTACTCTCCAGAAAACCACCTAAGGGAGCATATTATTTCTACGGTCGTTCATTGATGGCCGATGGTCGTTTCAAAGAGGCAGCTGATGCCTTCCGAGAATTCAAATCCCAGGATGGAACCAAAGTCCAGCGGGAAAGTGCAGAAGCACTTCTGAAGAACTGTGAACATGCCATCGAATTATCTTCCTCCAAAACGAACTTGCCCATCGTTTCAGAGCGGGAAATTCCGAGACGGAATTTTTTCTCTTCGTTCACTTTCACACCCAAAGAGGGTAAAGTTGTTCCTGCAGCTGAACAATTCCTTTCCAAATCAGAAAGGGAAAAATTTGTCGATCCCGTAATGTTCATTTCCGGTGATCAACAAACCATTTACCTTGCTAAAAGTGCACGCGGCAGTTCTGATCAGACGGATTTGTACATCGTCATTCGTCAATCAAACGGTCAATGGTCCGAAGCTGTCCCGTTGGTTGCTGCGGTCAACTCCTCTTCCTCGGAAGATTATGCGTTTTTGGATCCATCCGGTCGAACACTTTATTTCAGCTCGAAAGGATTCAATAGCATTGGAGGGTACGATGTTTTCCGTTCCGATTACGACTTTTCATCAGGTGGATGGTCGGCTCCGGTCAACATGGGGTTGGGTATCAATACCATTGGGGACGACATGCTGTTCGTTACGTCTTCCGATGGTACCACCGCCAGCTTTGTCACTACCGACCGAGCTGAAATCGGCAAAGCTTTTTTCAGAACCGTAGAATTGCCGAAAAGCAATGATCAGTTGGTCCAGGTCAAAGGGTTTTATCGCTCGGCCGACCAGCAAATGCGCAGGGATGCACGTATTTCGATTGTAAGGCAAAATGACAGGGCGTTGGTAGCCACGACCAACACCGATGACCGCACCGGTCAATATGCACTTTCCGTCCCTTCCTCCGGCGATTATTATTTGGTAGTCGAAGGCGGAGGTTATGTTCCGCACATCGAGCGTTTCTCGATTCCTGCCGGTGTCGATATGGCCGACATCAAGCAATCGGTTACCATGGATCGTTCGGGAAACGACGAGAAGATGCAGGTCAAGAATTATTTCAGATCGACAACAGCTGCTGACCTTGCGTCGGAGGAGCCTGCAGAGACCATTACCAGAACGTATGCTTCATCCGATGTCGACTCCTCTTCCATGGTCTCGATCCGCATTGGAGATGTGACGTTACTTCTTCCCGAACCTCCTGCAAGCACATCCACTGAAAATTCGGACCTCGCTCCAGCGCTGCAAACAGCAGATTCATCTCCTGACGCAAAACAGCCGAGTGCTTCACCACAGGCTACGGCACAAGAAAATAGTGCGATTGACAAGGAGTTGCCTGAAGGGTTATCCGAGTCTGATTCTTCTCCAGAATCAGCTATGGATGCTACAGCTGCTTTGCAGGAAAACGGAATCGAGCAGCAGGAGCAAGTGGATTCGGTTTCGGGTGAGCCGGATATTTTCGCGCAGCCTGATATTTCAGATGAAGACCTTGCCCGATTGGCGATGGAAGATGCAAAGGATAACAGGGATGAGGCTGCTGAGCTGAGGCAGGAAGCAGCATCCATCCGTACGCAGGCAGAGGAGAGGCGCAGCCTGGCTGAATCGTTGTTGGAAGGAGTCGACATGAACGATTCCGCATCCATGAAAAAAAATGCCGCCATCATCGATCAGGCGGACGACCTGAATGATGTGGCTTCCTTGGCTGAATCACGGGCTGCGCAGTTGGATAG
>JBJTRB010000127.1:0-8358 GCA_046075925.1 Bacteroidota bacterium
TAAGCGGTATATCCGGTAAGCAGCAAACGTTTGCTGAAGGTGTTACTGGTTTGTCCACCGAAACGCAATCGTATGCCTTCTATCTGGTTTCCACTAAGGAAACTGTATATCGAGCCGATTTCGAAAAGACCTACGTTGCGGTATCCCGTGGCTGCAGTATATACAAGGTCCGACCAGAACTTATAGGCAGGCACGCTCTTGATCGTGTCGATCATCTGGTAGATGCGACGCTCGCGTTGGGCGAGCGATTCGGCCCGCGCAGAGTCCCAATAGGTCAATCCTTTGTCACGTGCATCCTCAAGCGTCTCTACTTCTTTTCCATCCCGGTAAAAGGATTCCTGTAATGGTTTTTCAAGAACGAAGTCCCTGTAGAAGGTGGTTTTTCTGCCGATGAATCCCGTGGTTTCCTTGTTCTTTGTTTCGGTGGGTGCCAGATTGACTACAAGGATTTCTTTTGTCAGCATCCACTGTTTTTCATTTATGAAGGAATAGTCCTGCACGAACGCAAGGTCTTCGATGAAGTTGATATTGGCATCTCCGGTGATGTGCATGTTCACCTTGCGAATGGCAAAGGAGGTGTCATGCACCCAGAATTCCCCTGCGAAAGTGAGTTCCTGTTTTCTGCGGGGATGGAAGGTGATCTTATAGCACCATTTGTCTCCTAAGAATGCACTGTCGACCAGCATATATTTGTAATACGCCTGCGCGACACCGGAGACCGGACCTACGAATCCTTTTCCGAATAGATAGATATAGGGATCGTATACATTGATGTTGGAGTAGAGGTCGCCAAGGTATTGGGAAACGGTTTTGTTCTCTACGCCCGACACCTTACTGGCCTTGATCACTTCCTTCCTCAGCTTTGGATTCCTTCGGATGTAGACATCCGATACGCTTTCGGTAAGAAACACAGGAAGGAAAGGAGGCTGATTCGATTCGGATGAGTCGATGTAATCGAAAACGAACTTGAAGGGTTTGAACACCTTGCGGTTGGTGAACTTGTCCGTGATCTTGTTGATATCGAACTCGATCTTGTTATAGGATTCGTACTGCACTGCGTCCAGCCGATCCCTGTCGTTCAATGGCTTGTTATCGATCACCTTCTTCAAAAGGATGATGGCTGGATTTTCTCCGGCATTGATGGTCACCTCCGGCAAGTCGAACTTGTTGGTCCTAAGGGCGAAATCAAGTTTCTGCACCTGACCTCGTCGCACCTTCAAAGTGGCAGGAAGGTATCCGATGAAACTCGCTCGAAGGCTATCGACAGGCAAGTCGGTTTCAATCGTGAAGTTGCCGTCCAAATCGGCATTCTTGCCGATGCTGGTGCCAACGAAAAGCAGGCTGGCGAATGGAATGGGTTCTCCGGTGAGTGGATCATACACTCTGCCACTGATTTTGGTGGTTTGTGCTGACATCACAAACGCCTGAGATAGCAGCAGGAGAAAAACAGTGAGTGCTTTGTACGGCTTCGGCTGGAACATGATTCGAAGCACGAAGTTATCCTTAACCGATCATTTTTGAGCCTGGAGTTGGTCCCAGTATTCAACAGCCCGTCGTAGATGAGGTATCACGATGGTGCCGCCTACAATCGTCGCGATGGAAAAGGCTTCAAACAATTCCTGGCTGTTCACGCCTTCTTCGTGGCACTTGCCCAGGTGGTAACGGATGCAGTCATCACAACGAAGCACCATGGATGCGACCAGTCCCAACAGTTCCTTGGTTTTCACGGATAAGGCGCCTTCGGTGTAGGTGTTCGAATCCAGATTGAAAAGCCGCTTGATCACAAGGTTATCCTCTGAAAGGATGCGCTCGTTCATACGGGAACGGTATGCATTGAATTCTTCTACCTGTGATTCCATGGTCTTAAGTTATTTTTTCTGCTTGTTGACATAGGCGCTCACGAAAATCGAGATTTCATATAGCACGTAGAGCGGCAAAGCCACCATCACGAGGGTGGTGGCGTCTGATGTCGGCGTGATGACTGCGGCAACGATCATGATCACTACTACGGCATGCCGGCGATATTCGCGCATGAAAGATGCACTGAGCATACCGATTTTGGTAAGGAAGTAGACCACGATAGGAAGTTCGAATACCAGTCCCGTAATCAGGGTCATGGTGCTGACGGTCGAGATGAACGAGTCGAGCGTAATCATGTTCTGCACCTGGGCACTCACCTGATAGGTTCCCAAGAAATTCACGGTCATGGGGGTGATGACATAGTATCCGAAGGCGATACCTGTGAGAAACAGAAATGACACGTAGAATACGATACCTCGGGCATAACGGCGTTCTTTGGTGTGCAACGCCGGTTTCACGAAACGCCAAAGCTCCCAAACCAGATAAGGGAAACCGGTCACCAGTCCGGCCATGAAGGCCAGCCACATGTGTGTGGTGAATTGGGAGGAGATATCCGTGGCGATGAGGGTGAAAGGTATCGCCCTCACGCATAGATCGTCTCCCATGCCAAGTCGGTCTGAAAGATTGCAGAGTAAACGGTATGTGATGAACTGCGGGTCTTTCGGTGCAAGCAAGATGCCATCGAACAACAACTCTTTCATGAAAAACCAAACCAGGGCCAGCACGACGATTGCGGCAGCGCTGCGGACCAAATGCCACCTTAATGCCTCCAGGTGTTGGAGGAATGACATTTCGCCCCTTGGGTTGTCGTTGGTTGGTTCTTGATTTGACATGAATCGATTGTAGCTGACGCTTAGTGCATCAGAGTATGCCTTCTTTTACAAGGTCGTGGAGGTGGACCATCCCGACATATTTCTGTTTGTCAGTGATGATCAATTGTGAGATGTTGTGCTGCTTCATCAAAGCCAATGCATCGATGGCCAACATGTCCTTCTCGGCCGATTTCGGCTTTCGGGTCATGATGTCCGAAGCTTTTAGTCCTTCGATGGAACGGTTTTCAAGTAGCATGCGGCGAAGATCTCCGTCTGTGACTATGCCCACGACCCGGTTCTTGTCTACGACCGCAGCAGCTCCTAGTCGGTTGGATGTGATTTCCAAAATGACTTTTTTTAGATCCGTGGTCGGCGTCACCTTGGGTGCGGCATTTGATGGAAAAATATCCCTCACCTTCAGGTAAAGGCGTTTCCCTAAGGAGCCACCTGGATGATACTTTGCGAAATCCTTACTGGAAAATCCACGTGCCTCCAGCAGACAGACGGCCAACGCATCTCCCATGGCCAATTGGGCTGTCGAACTGCTGGTCGGTGCGAGATTGTTCGGACACGCTTCTTTTGCAACCCAAGTATCCAATACGGCATCCGACTGTCGACCAAGGAAGGAATCCGGATTGCCTGTCATGGCGATCAGCTTGTTTCCCCAGTTCCGGATCAGAGGTACCAGTACTTTGATCTCAGGCGTGTCACCGCTTTTGGAAATACAAATGATGATGTCGTCTTTCTGAACGATGCCAAGGTCGCCGTGAATGGCGTCGGCAGCATGCATAAAGATGGATGGCGTGCCTGTGGAGTTCAACGTGGCGACAATTTTCTGGCCGATGATGGCGCTTTTCCCGACTCCCGAAACCACGACCCTCCCTTTGCTCTGGAGGATCCACTGGATGCTGCGTACGAATCCATCGTCGATGCGGTCGCATAATTGCTCCACAGCTTTTGCTTCGATCCTGAGCGTTTTTATTGCCAGATCTTTGATTTTTTCGTGACGGGTGGAAGCCATGATGGATTTTAAAAACTTAGTATTACAGTTGTGAGATGGGCGCAAAATTACCTAAATTTAGAGCAGTAACACGAGGTTTTTATTCCCTCTTTCTTTCTAAAATAGTGTAAATCAATTCATTAATGTTATTGGAGGAAAAGACCCTAAGTAGTCAACTACAGCGGTACTTTGGGTTTGATACGTTTAAGGGTGAGCAGGAGGCGATCATTGAAAACCTTCTCGCAGGCAAGGATACATTCGTTATCATGCCGACAGGTGGTGGAAAGTCCATGTGTTACCAATTGCCCTCTCTCATCATGGAGGGTACCGCCATCATCGTTTCCCCACTTATCGCACTGATGAAGAATCAGGTTGATGCGATGCGCGGTTTCTCCAGTGATGAAGGCGTCGCACACTTCCTGAATTCCTCTCTTAATAAGTCCGAAATGGCAGCCGTCCGCAAGGACGTAAAAGCGGGTCGTACCAAACTCCTTTTCGTTGCACCTGAATCACTGACCAAAGAAGAGAATGTGGAGTTCCTTCGTTCGGTGACGATTTCCTTTTTCGCCATCGACGAGGCGCACTGCATATCGGAATGGGGTCATGACTTCCGCCCGGAATACAGACGCTTGCGTCCCATCATCGACGAAATCGGTTCGGTGCCTATCATCGCTCTTACGGCAACAGCAACGCCCAAGGTCCAGTTGGACATCCAGAAGAACCTGGGAATGATGGATGCCACGGTCTTCAAGGCATCCTTCAACCGTGCTAATCTATATTATGAGGTCCGTCCTAAAGTGGATGTAGCCAAAGAAATCATCCGTTTCATCCGGCAACACCAAGGCAAGTCAGGCATCATTTATTGTCTGAGTCGTAAGAAGGTGGAAGAGATCGCCATGACACTCTCCACCAATGGTATTCGCGCTTTGCCTTATCATGCTGGTCTTGATGCTCAAGTACGTGCGCAGACACAGGATAAATTCCTCATGGAGGAAATCGATGTCATCGTGGCGACCATCGCTTTCGGCATGGGTATCGACAAGCCGGATGTCCGATTCGTAATCCACCATGATATTCCCAAAAGTATCGAAGGGTATTATCAGGAAACCGGTCGGTCAGGTCGTGATGGAAGAGAAGGACGTTGCGTCACTTTCTATAGCTATAAGGACATCGAGAAGCTGGAGAAATTCATGAAGGGCAAACCAGTAGCCGAACAGGAAGTCGGCAAGCAGCTCTTGCTGGAAACCGTCGGTTTTGCAGAGACTTCCGTTTGTCGTCGAAAAGTGCTTCTTAATTATTTCGGAGAGCAATATCGGGATGAGAATTGTGGCAATTGTGATAATTGTCTTCATCCGAAGAAAAGCTTTGAGGGAAGTGAAGAGGTTGTGACCGTGCTTGAAGCCGTGAGGTCCGTCAAGGAGAAATTCCCCATGGACCACATTGTCAACGTCGTCACCGGCAAAGCTGAAAACAACGTCAAGCTGCATGGGCATGATGCCCTTGAAGTGTTCGGTGAGGGCGCCGATCGCGACCCCCGCTTCTGGGTTGCGGTCGTACGTCAGTCCCTGCTTGCAGGCCTTCTTTCCAAAGACATCGAGACGTACGGTACGCTGCGACTTACAGAGGCTGGAAAGTCATTCATCAAATCCCCTCAGCCCATGCAATTGGTTGAGGATAATGATTACTCGACTGCTGAATCGGATGACGATGATGATTATTCGGGTGGAGGAGGTGCTGCCGCAGATCCGGTCTTATTCGCTCAACTCAAGGAATTAAGGAAGAAGATCGCCAAACAGCGGAATGTTCCGCCTTTCGTGGTCTTTCAGGACACTTCTCTCGAAGAAATGGCCATCCAATATCCTGTCACCTCCGATGAATTGAAAAACATCGCTGGTGTTGGAGCTGGGAAGGCCTCGAAATACGGCGCGCCGTTCGTAGAGCTCATCTCGGCCTATGTGGAAGAGCACGATATCGATCGTCCGATGGATCTGGTCGTCAAATCCGTGGTCAATAAGAGCGCCCTCAAGGTGTATCTCATTCAAAATACCGACCGTAAGATCTCCCTCGAGGATATGGCGCGTTCAAAAGGATTGAAATTGACCGATCTCATCACTGAATTGGAGACCATCGTTTCATCCGGTACCCGACTTGATATCAATTATTATATCAATGAAGTCATCGACCGTGACAGGCAGGATTACTTTTTCGATTACTTCAAGTCTGCCGAGACCGATTCTACCAAAGAGGCATTGAAAGCACTCGGTGAAGATGAATATTCTCTGGATGACATCCGGCTGCTCAGAGTCAAATTCCTATCGGAGTTGGGTAATTGAACTGATTTATGAATAAAAAAAAGCGGGCCTTTGGGTCCGCTTTTTTTATGATCTCATCACCGTTTATCGGACCAGCGTGACGTGTCCGACATACTTGTGACGTTTCCCTTTCATGTCCTCTGCGAAGATGACATATTCATAGACATCGTTCTGGCAAGGATTGCCGTTTTCATGCACACTTCCATCCCAATTGTTGTCAAGACTGGTGGAGTGGAAGAGTTGTAATCCCCATCTGTCGTAGATGAACATGTCGAATTTGCTGATGCCGACTCCGAAGGCATTGAACGAATCGTTCACATGGTCTCCGTTTGGAGTGAAGGCGTTCGGAATGTAGATGGCGAAGTTCTCGGCTACTCTTACTTCGCCGTAAATCGTGTCAACGCAACCTGCTGGAGTGGTGACGATCAGCGTCACAGGATAGCTTCCGATCTGGCTATACTGGTGCACCGGACTCGCATCGTTGGAAGGTGTGGATCCGTCACCGAAATCCCAAACATACGTACTGCCAGGTTCGGTATTCGATGTGTTGGTGAATATGACTTGAGACTCCAGCAGGTCGATGTCGGTGGCCGATTGATTGAAGCCCGCCGACGGATATCCTTCCACATGTACCAACTGAGGAATTGCTTCTGATCCTGAACAACCGCCGGGCGAAGAGACCGTCAGGGAAACGGTATAATCACCTGGCTGAGTGTAAATGTGTACCGGGTTTGTGCTGTTGCTGGATTGTTGATCTCCGAAGTTCCATGAATAAGTCGAACCTGAGGGGGCCGTGGAAAGATCGTTGAAGTTGACAGTCACAGGGGAGCATCCACTGATGGATCCGGGTCCGAAAGCCACTACAGGTCCCGGACGCACCCATATGGACACCTGGTCATATACTGGTTGACCACAACCGTCTACGACGGTGACTGTGAAAGTCGTATCCGATGCAGGCTGAATGGTGAATGAAGCCCCAATGGCACTTCCATTGTTCCAGGAGTATTGATAAGCGCCATCACCTCCGATGGCTTGTGCCGATACTGTTGCTGAAGATCCGAAGCAAAGCGTATCATCGCCGGTTGCCACAACCTGCAAAGGAGGGAGTACGGCGACAGAGAGTACCTGAGGTGAAGTGGTACATCCGTTCGCATCCGTAACGGAAACCGAATATACAGTCGACTGCACCGGAGATACGGTTAGCACTGAGTCCGTACTGCCATTGCTCCATGAGTAGGAGTAAGGCGTTGTGCCTCCACCGGCTTGAGCCGCCAGATTGGCGAATTGTGCATTACACAAGGTGGTGGCACCACTGGCTGAAAGTGTGAGTTGAGGAGGAGAGTTGATGATGACCAATTGCGTCTGAGAACAACCAGTGGCATCGGTGATTACCACTTGGTAGGTGCCATTCGTAAGATTGCCGACAGCAGCGCTTGAATAGTTGCCAGGTGACCACGAATAGGTGTATGGAGAAGATCCGCCATTGGTAGTGATGGTCGCATTTCCATTATTTCCTCCAAAGCAACTTACGTCGGTGGTGTTGACTGAGTTTTGAATACCGGAGTTGGAGTTGACTTGTGCAACAGCTGTTTCTACACAACCGTTGGCATCGGTTACAACTACGTTGTAAATCCCTTGACTCAAACCAAGTGCTTGTGCACCAGTTCCTCCTGATGGACTCCATGAATAGGAGTAAGGTGATGTTCCGCCGAAAACGCTTGCCTGTGCCGAACCGTTATTTCCACCGTTACATGCAGCAGGAGTGGTGGTCGTCGTCACACTGATTGGGTCCGGTTCTACGATTGGGATAATGACATTCGTGACACAGCCGGTGGCGTCCGTAACTTGTACGGTGTAAAGAGCGGCTGGCAATCCTGAAGCGACATTGGAGGTTCCACCGGCAGGTGACCATAAGTAAGCATATGGACCGACTCCGCCAGATACCTGGATGGTAGCGCTTCCATTGGAGGCGCCCGAACAGCTGACATCGGTAGAGGTCAAGATGCTGGCCGATGCCCCGCCGATGCTGCTTACAACCGATGTTGAGGTGATAGTGCAACCGTTTGCATCGGTCACAGTCACAGCGTACGATCCACTGGTAAGGCCGCTTACGTTGCTGGCTGTGGATCCGGAAGGTGACCAGGAGTACGTGTAACCAGGAACACCTCCTGCCGCAATGACCGAAACAGAACCATTCGTAGATCCGCAAGTGGTCGGAGTGGAAGCTGTCTGTATCGCGATGGAAGTAGGCTGTGCTATGCTGATGTTCACGAAGCTGAAACAGCCATTGGCATCGGTAACGCGTACCACATAGTTTCCACTGGATAATCCGCTTGCGGTTGGATTGTTTCCGCCTGTTGGCGTCCATAAATAA
>JBJTRB010000128.1:0-4042 GCA_046075925.1 Bacteroidota bacterium
CGATGGCTTACAAGGCTGGAAGATGCATACGAGGTCAGCATCGTCACACAGAATGTAGATGACCTGCATGAACGTGCAGGATCCACCCACGTACTTCATCTGCATGGCGAAATCAGAAAATCAAGAAGTACGACCGATCCCCGTCTCACCTATCCGATTGCAGGGTGGGAATTGTCGCAGGGAGAACATTGTGAAAAAGGGTCTCAGTTAAGACCTCATATCGTCTGGTTCGGCGAAGAGGTTCCGCTGCTTGAAATCGCTGCTCTCCTTGTCACCACTGCCGACATCCTGATCGTGGTAGGCACCTCTCTTGCCGTCTACCCTGCTGCAGGTCTCGTCGACATGGCCATCGATGCCGAGCAGAAATACCTGGTGGATCCCGATGCACCCAAGGTCTCATCCGATTTCGAAATACTACGTGAAAAAGCCAGTATCGGAGTTCCGCAGTTGGTAAAACGATTATTGGCTTAATTTTGCAGGATGCTACTTGACTCGATGGATACGGATTTTTTCAGATGGGTAGTGTTACCCTTACTCATTTTTCTGGCACGGATGTCCGATGTAACGTTGGGTACACTGAGGAATGTTTTCATTTCAAAAGGCTTTAGAAGGCTTGTCCCTTTCATCGGTTTTTTCGAAGTGCTGATCTGGTTGATTTCCATCCGACAAATCATGCAGCACTTGGACAACCCTCTGTGCTATATCGGCTTTGCTGGTGGATTTGCCATGGGCACGTATGTAGGACTCTTGATCGAAAAACAGTTGGCACTGGGCACCCAGGTCATCCGGATCATTACAGCAGAAAACAGCCAGGTGTTGTCTCACGAACTTAACAAAGCAGGTTTCGGTGTGACCATGATGGATGGCGAAGGGAGCAAAGGTCCGGTGAAGATCATCTTCACCATCATCAAGCGGAAAGACATCGGACGAGCCCGGGAAATCATCCATTCGCTGCATCCTCAAGCCTTTTATTCCATCGAAGATGTCCGGGTAGCCAATCAGGGAGTATTCCCCTCCCAGGCCGGTTTCGCCTCCAAGTTGGATTATATCAGGAATGCCTTCCCCGACTTCAAATCAAAATGACACGATTACTAACCAATCGTCTGCTTTCGCCTAAGAGGCTGCTCACCCTGGTGTTCGTCGCGATTTCCTTTACTTCATGCCGTCAACCTGTCGATGAAAAGACATTGATCGAAATAGCCTCCTTGGATACTGCCTGGACGCAACTGGGCCTTCGGCTTGATTCGTTGAACCCGACTTTACACGTATCGGATACGTTGCCGATGATGGCTTCAGAAAGGTTGACTGAAGTCGCCTTTCTCCGCTTCAAGCAGGCATACGACTCAGTCACTATCGCCTTGAAAGAGGTACGTGACGGAATCGCTTCCGGAAAAATCGGCCAGGAAGACGCTGCTAAATACCTATCCGGATTTCAGAACAACCTTGCCGATGCGACGGAAAGACTGGACTACCTGGGCGTAGAATGACTTTTTCAGGTAATGGAAGATCAAACCCGCTTCACGGACTTTTCGTTGATCTCCTGCAAGAGCATTCGTGACGTAGTGTAGAAGTAGCGCTTGGATCGGAAGGCGCTCACCCAGCGGATACCGTGGATCACATCGGTCAGGAAAAGCTCATCGGCTTCCAGCAGGTCGTTTATGCCGATACGGCCTTCAGTCACTGATTGACCGGATTCTTGACAGATTCCAATCACTACTTCGCGCATGACCCCTGCAACGCACGCCTCGTCGAGCGAAGGGGTGATGATTTTTCCACCCTTCACCATGAACACATTGGAAGAAATCGCTTCAGCGATACGTTCGTCCGTATTCAACACCAGACAATCGTCAAGCTGCAACTTCCTTTTCTGCAGTCCGGCCATTACGTAATACAAGGCGTTGGACGACTTGAGGTTCGACAGGCGACTGACAGGTTTTTTGATATCCGTGTATAGCTCGATCTTCAATCCGGTCTCGTTGAAGGAGTATTCAGGCTGATGAACAGGATCCGCCTCGATAAGATAAGAGACCGAGTTGGTGGTGGGGGTATACAAACCGCCATCGTTCCGGAAGACTTCAATGCGGATCCGGGCATGGCCTCCCAACTTATTGGCTTGGTCAAGATGCCGGATGGAAAGGTAAAGATGATGGAAGTTCAAATCGGCATGAGGCTCCATGCCCAACAAGGACATGGAACGATGAAGACGATCGAGGTGCTTTTCGAAATGCAGGATCTCGCCGTGCATCAATCGGATGGTCTCAAACACAGCATCGCCGTAACGGAATGCCCTGTTGGCAGCGGTGAAAAGCGGCTGATCATTCGAAAGGATATTGCCGTTGAAATTGATGTACTGCATCTGCTCCGATTCCTTTATGCAAAAATATCCAAACGCCACTCAGCAGCGAGAGGAGTTACCAAAAGAAATCAACGAAACGACCTTGACAAGATGATACAGACTAGTCGGTTAAGATACGGTCGACAACAGGGCCGAGCGGATCATTGGCATGCACCTTTAGCGGTCGGATACCGCAGCGGATGGCCGCCTCCTTGTCCCTATCCGCATCTCCTATGAACCATGAACGTGACTTATCGACCCGGAAACGAGCGGCAGCTCTTTCCAACATGCCCGAATCGGGCTTGCGGCAGATGCAGCGGGACACGTCGGGATGATGAGGACAATAATAAATGGCATTTATGCTGACTCCCTTTTCAGAAAGCTCTTTTACCAACAAAGCATGCAACAACTCGACTTGTTCATGCGAATAAACGCCCTTGGCTATCCCACTCTGATTGCTGATGACGATCAATAGATACCCTGCTTGCTGCAAACGCAGCAACGCGTCGGCGAGCCCTTCGTTCAGGATGAAATCCTCCGGCAACCAGGTGTAACCACCGCGTTCCCGGTTGATAACGCCGTCGCGATCCAGGAACACAGCTTTGGCGGAATCAGAATGCATGTCTGAAATAAATGAGTTTTGAGAAAAAATCAAGGAGTAATGTCGGCTTCATCGCGATGGTGAAGAAGAAGCCATACAAGGCACCCCATAGGTGAGCATCGTGATTGATATTATCCCGTCTGACTCGAGCCATCCGATAGCAATAAAACAAGTATCCGGCACCGAAGAGTATTCCAGGCAGACAAAGTATTCCGTAAAGGCAAAGCTGATGAAGGGGATTGAACAGTATGAAGGAGAAGACAACGGCACTTACTGCCCCCGACGCACCCAAAGCGTTGTACCTGGGGTCGTTCAGATGCTTTTTATACGATCGTGCGATGGAAATGACCATGGCACCGAAATAAAGTGCGATGAAGTAGAATCCTGAAAGTTCGCCGAAGTTGAAGTCATAAAATTGCTCGACGATCGGACCGAAAGAATAGAGTACGAAGCCATTCACTAAGAGGTGCAGCCAATCGGCATGGATGAATCCGCTGGTGATGAAACGGTACCACTCCCTGTCGCGATTTATTCGATAGGGATTGAAAATCATCCGGTCGAGCACTGCTGGATTACTGAAAGCCAGCATCGAGAGTCCGACGGTGACCAGCAGCAATATCAGCGTGATATTCATTCGAAGGGATTCGTCAGACGTTGAAACGGAAATGCATGATGTCGCCGTCACCAACAAGATATTCCTTCCCTTCCACACTCAGCTTACCGGCATCCCGGCAGGCCGATTCAGAACCAAGTTTCAGGAAGTCGGCGAACTTGATGACTTCTGCACGGATGAAACCCTTTTCGAAATCGGTATGGATAACGCCGGCAGCGGCCGGAGCCAGCATACCCTGGGTGATGGTCCAGGCTCTGACCTCTTTCTCGCCTGCCGTGAAGTACGTCTGAAGGCTAAGCAACCTGTAGGCTGCCTTAATCAACTTGCTTACACCCGACTCAGTCAATCCAAGATCATTCAGAAAAGCCTGTCGGTCGTCGTAAGAATCAAGCTGGGTGATTTCCGCCTCGATGGCAGCAGCGATGACCAACACCTCTGCGTGCTCGTCTTTCACGTTGTCCCTGAGCTGCTCGACATATTTGTTTCCCGTCAC
>JBJTRB010000129.1:0-7067 GCA_046075925.1 Bacteroidota bacterium
AGCCAGGTGAGGTAGCGTTCCATGTTTCTTTGACCGCGACAATTCTCGGGCAGTTCGATCGTCGGGTTTGTTTTTTCGGAGGAAGCTCCCGAAGGACGGTCGCTGCACCATCGAGTGTCTGACTCAGCAGTAGGTCGAAAAGAAAGGTTGTTTCGTTTTTTCATGTGTGTCGATGTATGTTCTTTTGTGTGTTATTATTTACGAATGAATAAGTAAGCGATTGGATGTTTCACCGTTCAGCTTTTTGCTGGTGCCGGATAGCCGATCAGATACAATAGGGAAGGCCCTTTCTTCGGTTTGAGTCGTCCGGTTTCCCAGATATAACCTTCCACCTGTACTTGACTGGTGAGTTCGTTCATTTCCCGGATCGAGTAGGTCCGCAATACGGATACCATCCCGTCCCACATGAGCGAGAAGGGGATCAACGGAATCATATAGGTGAAGAAGATCCTTGACCAACTGAACGGCCGAATGAATGGGACAGCCAGCATCACAGCGATAGGATCGAAGATCTTGATGATGAAGTTGAAGAAAGAACGTTCGGTAGCTTCGAAAATGCCGATGGGTGCTTTATGTTCTGCCGCATCGCGCAGGATCCTTTTTGCGTCCTCCGGCCGGAAGTGGTGGAAGGCGACAAACAGTGTTCGGACTCCTTTCAAATCAGCAGGTACTTCACGTGCGTCAACGGAATCGGACACATGCGATATGTTGGTCGGAAATTTTTCCGAAAGCGAACGCATGGCGCTCACATTCGGAAATTTGTCGGTCAACTTGATCTGGATATCAAGTCCTTCTTCTTTCAGGTGACGATAGATTTTTTCTATGCCACCACCACCACCTGATCCCAGATCGACGATTCGATGTTCTTTACTGAGATGTAACAAACGGACGATCACCGGAATCATGTTCTTGTACAGGTCGATGAGATTGGCAGCGAACTGCAGAAAATCGGTGATTCCCCTCCGCACGGGATTGGGGAACCAGGATTGGTCCTCCAATTCGAAAAGGTGTATTCGATTCATACCCGGAAAGTTATCCGAGAAGCGCCATAAATGGCCTCAATTCCTGTCTTCTTCTTACAGATGGAAGGAAAGAGCGGACTTATTCGATGTTGTATTTGCCGGGAGCAAGCAGCCTTTCCGGATCAAAAACATCCTTCAGGCGCTTTAAAAGGGCCTCTCTGGCTGCTGAATAGGGAGGAAGATTGTCGAACATGCCAGAGCCGCTCCGGTAGGGTAAGAAGCCTTCTTTTGTCAACATGGCATAACATGCATGTTTGAACGCTTTCGCCTTCTTGATCTCTTCTTCCGTTCTGGGGTACGTGATATTGGAAATCAAGATGAAGGTGCGCGGATTGACAGCAGTCATCGTAACCCTGAATTCATAACCATGTTCCTCGAAAATGTTCTCGAGTGATCCGATGACCTTGCGGATGCTTTCGGGTTCCGCTTTGCACACGGCATTTATCCAACTGAAACAAGTAGGATATTTTCCGATGGATAAGTCAGCCGATGTTGCTTCTCGATCGTCCAGCAGGGTCTTCAGCGGATCGTCGGTCGGGATACCGTTCTGCTCCTGAAAAACTTCGTGCAAGGTGGGATAAAATGAAAGTGAGAGGATGTTCTTGTGGACCCATCCAAGTACTTTCATGCGGAAGTGGTCGATGAAAACCAGCCGATGACCACGCAGGTGCTGCGCGAACACCTTGCGCACGATCCGCTTTCTTGCACGTACCAGAATCCGAGGTCCGGCAATGGACCCACTCAGGTTCCACGCTCCGAGCACGCGGTCTTCCACGTTGCCCAACGCTCTCGAACGATTCGCGATGTGAACAGCGCTGTATAACACGCCCTTCAGCTTCAATTCCCTTATCGCATGGATGATCCCGTCGATGTCAGCAGGTTTTTTCGCTGAAACGGCGAACATGACGGTCTTCTCGGGAATCGGCATCAATTCAAGTGTCATTCGAGTGACGATGCCGAAATTGGATTGGGAGAAAAGTCCTTCTATCACGGGTCCGAAACCCGGACGATAGGTATTGGCTGCGTCTGCAGCTGCCTGGTCGGCGAATCCTGTATCGATGATGCTGCCATCCATCAACACTGCTCGGAGATTCACGATGCGTGAGAAGCGATCACCGTAATCCGTATGACCGAATCCGCGCTCCAATACGTTACCGATGATGCTGGCTTGCAATCCCGCGCCCGTAACATCCATCTGTACGCCGAGTCGGTTCTGCCGGATGTAGTCGTACAGTTGACCTTGAGATACGCCAGGCTCGAGCGTGGCATAGCCCAGCTGGTCGTTCACCTCCAGGATCCTGGCCATGTTGCTGAGGTCGAGAATGACCTGGCCGGCGGTGGTGCCATGTGCATCTCCATAACCGAGGTTCTTACCCCTTGAGATGGGGAAAACAGTGAAGCGGTGTTGTCGGGCAAGGCGGACGAGTTCCAGGATGTCGCTTTCGTCCGTAGGACGGACGACTGCGGCGGGCATACAAATGGAACCGTGGATACTGGCAGCGTAGTGCCGTAGGGTGTCGGGAGAAAAGTCGATTTTCTCCGGGCTAAAAGCGGCTTTTAAGCTGCTTTCAATTGCTTGTTGGACTGCCATAAACTCGCGAAGAACGACTCGATCGACAATGCCAGCTCGGCATCGGAGATGAAGTTCTCCGGGTTGAATTTATAGCGTTTTTGGAAATCCAAGTCATTGGCATTGGAGGAAATATCCTGATTCAATTCCATCTGACGGATTTCAGGGTCGTTTCCGGAAAGATGACAAAGGACAACCGGGGCTGTTTTGAGGGTGTCGTATTCCTTGATACGGGCGATGGGCTTGAATCCCCACAACCTGTTATACAGATTCACGCGACGCGGGTGAATGCCTACTACATAATCAAGGTGGTTGGTCTGTACTCCGAAGCGGGCGATGTTGTTCATCAACTCGACAGCGTTGGCCATGCCATCCGTTTTGCGCGTATCAGCGACAAGACCGATCTCGATCAATCTCTTTCCTTGCTCACGAAGTGAATCAAGCTCGTGCTTGTAATAGGTGTCAAGAGGAAGACCCTTTTCACCGTCCAGGATGCCGGATGCGGTGCAAAGGATATCACTGCCTTCTTTACCGATGATCACAGCAGATTGGTTGCTGATGTATTCCGGAAATGTGAAAAGCTCGAGCGCGTTCGGCTCGATCAGAGACGATGCGAGATATTGGCGGTAGACCAATGACCATGCGTCAATGATTTCGTGGAAGTTTGATGCGACGTTGTACTTCATTTCAATTGTGTGTTGAGTTAATCAGGTGTATGTTTGTCCGGATGATGATTCGGACGTTGAGATACCCCATATTAACCCTGTGTGTTGATGTTCGCAGTTTAGTCGTCCCCTCTTTCTTGCGTATGTAAGAAATCCCAAGATTTTGGATTGATGGTGAAGGCCGATTCTACGCAAGGACGCTACTGTGGCGGGTTTCAACACGGCTTGCCACATGTCCTTAAACACCTTGCCGTCTGTAAGGTTTCGTCACCTTGTTTCATAACTCGTTATTAATCAGTCTGTACGCCTTGACTGACGCGGGTTTCAGAGGGATAAACCCCTGAAAGCCGCACCAGATGGGCACTTCATTTTTCCCCCTAATTTGGTTTCAACATGAAGTCAATCTGGATCGAGCATGAAGGAACTGCGATGTTCGCCTGAATTCTGCGATATTCGTGGGGTAAACGTGCTTGCCGTCTTTTACGCGAACGCATTGTTTTGCTTGGTAAAATGAAACTCATCGATCGTATTTTCGGCATCAGCAGTGAGGATGACTTCCGTTTTTGTGCCTTTGAACTGCTCAGAAAACAGTATGAGGAAGTAGGAATCTACCGTCGCTATGTGGATGGTATCGGTTGTGAAATCGATCGCGTGTCGGATCTCTTACAGACGCCCTATCTCCCGATTTCATTTTTCAAGGAGTGTGATGTCATATCTGAACACTTCGCACCGCAACAGATCTTTCGCAGCAGTCGCACTTCCGGTCAACGTCCTTCGTCCCACTTGGTCGCTGACCTGAGCATTTACGACAGGAGTTTGTCAGAAGGCTTCATTCGGAATTTCGGTGCACCAACCGATTTCACCTTACTCGCATTATTGCCTTCTTATCTCGAGCGCGACGATGCATCCTTGGTGTATATGACGCGTCGACTCATGGAACATTCAGGTGATCCGCTCAATGGATTTTTCCTGAACGATCATGAAGCATTGGACGCAAGGATCCGTTTGCTGCTTGACTCGGGTAAACGGTTCATGTTGTTCGGTGTGCCTTTCGCTCTCTTGGATCTGCTGGAAAAATACCGCTATGAGTTCGGCGACAACATTCTTGTAGAAACGGGCGGTATGAAGGGCCGTCGCCGTGAATTGGTTAGGGAAGAATTGCATGGATTGTTGTGCGACGGCTTCGGGGTGAAAAAGGTGTATTCCGAATACGGCATGACTGAATTGCTTTCGCAAGCCTGGTCCAATGGAGACGGCTTGTACAGACCTGTTCCTTGGATGCGCACGATCGCATTCGATACAAACGATCCATTCCATCCGCTGCCTCCCGGTCAGACAGGAGTACTGCACGTCATCGATCTGGCTAACGTACATTCCTGCTCCTTCATCGCTACCGAAGATATAGGAAGGGTCTTTGCCGATGGTACGTTCGAAGTGCTTGGCAGGATTGACAACTCGGACATACGAGGTTGTAACCTGTTAGCAGGTGCATAAAAAAAGGGCCGCTCATGCGGCCCTTTCCTTTACCAGTCAGTTGACTTATTTCTGAAGCAACAGCTTATCATATCGGACAAGATCACCCGATATGATTCGATAAACATACACACCTGACGCCATTTCAGCAGCATCGAAAGTGACTCGGATGGTTTCTCCTCCATTTGCAGGAGCATCATACAAACGGGCGACCAGTTCTCCGTCAAGTGAACGCACTTCAACGGTCACCTGCTGGGAGTAATCGGCGACACTGAACTCGATCACCGTGGTGCGATCGAACGGATTCGGATACGCTTTGTGCAGCATCCGTTCTGCCTCCAGCAAGTATTGTTGAGCAGTAGGAGCAACAGGCATGGCGGTTCTCGCTAAGGCTTGGCCGGTGTTGGAGAAGCCTACCAGGTTTCTGCAACCATCGAATCCGCGATTGATCGCATCCAGAGCGGATGTGATATCCGATAAGGTAGGATTGCCGGTTGTCGCTACATAATTACCAGCCAGTGCCTGGTTGGCCAACTGAAGCAGATCACCGATGGTGTTGTTGGCACCCAGGTAGTTCACTATCCGCTGCGGAATAGCGAAGTATTGCTCCGTTCCGGAAATAGGGGTTCCTGCCGTACCGCAACCACTGCCTGTAGAGGCAGCCGTGATCAGATAGGTTCCGGTGATACGTTGGACGGCAAGTCCTCCTCCGTTGATGCGGAGGTTGAGCGACAACGCGATGGCCTGACCAAGCAAGGTGTTAGCAAATTTGCCATTGCTTATTGCGATTCCGGTTGGATTGGCGCAAGTAGCATTGCCATTAAGTGCAATGCTTGGTCCTGATGATGGCATCTTGCTGATCAAACATGGAACATCCGATGCCAGTATGGTGAGTTGGCGTAGTCTGTTTTGTGCCGTATTAAGACCGCCGATCACAATCGGGTTGGCACCAATGAGGTTGGTCATGAAGATGTCCGCCCTCAAGCCATTACATGCAGTGCCAGTGAAATTGCCATAGTATCCCATCGTATAGGTACAGAAACGGTCACACAATGCTGTCACATCGACCGTGCACTGAGAGGAGCAGCCATTCGGATTAAGCACCTCAAGCAGGAACGTCGCTGCTCCGGCTCCTGCCGTATAGACGAGCGTGGCGGTATTGCCGCTTGTGATACTGAATCCGCTTCCGCTAAGAATGGACCAGTTGAAGGTAGCTCCAGGTTGTGCTGTCACATTCGCAGTGATGGAATTACCAGTACTTCCGCACGCTACAGTATACGTCCCAGGGATCGAACAGGCAGGTCGGATGGTGTCTACTGGAACGTTCGAACAAGAGGACGCGGTACATCCGTTGCCGGATTGTGTTATGGTTACACAATAATTTCCTCCTTCCACTACGACCAGGCTGTCGGCGGTGCTGCCATTGCTCCAGAGGTAGGAGAGGGTGTAATTGGAACAGGTGCCCGTCGATGTGCGGATGGTAGCATCCGTATTACTACAGGTGATCGGTCCGTCGTTTGCAGTGCTTACAGATGGACGGCAGGTATCGACTCCTAAGGTTGTACTCCCCGAAGCAGTACAACCATTACCGGTCTGGGTGACCGTGAGTGTATAGCTACCGGCACTTGTCGTACTGAAACCACTTCCGGAAGCTCCGTTGTTCCAGGAATAAAGCAGAGTCTCATTCTGACACAAACGTGTTACAGTCGAACTGATGCTCCTGGTCGGATTAGTACAGGTGATAGGACCATCATTTGAAACTGTAATGGCAGGCTTACACGTATCGATTGCAACTGTACCAGTGAAGGAGGCGGTACAGCCGTTGCCGGGTTGTGAAACAGTGACGGTATAATTTCCCGGTGTGGATACTACGTAACTGGTAGAGCTTGGACCACCGTTCCACTGATACGTCAACGTGGACCCTTGACAAGGAGTTCCTGTCGCATTCAGGGTGACATTAGTTTTGGTACAGGTGATCGGTCCGTTGTTGGAAGCAGTCACGCTGGGATGACAGGTATCCACCGCCAGGAAAGTACTGGTGCTCGAGGTACAGCCGTTACCAGTCTGGGTGACGGTCACCGTGTACGGGGCGGAGTTGCTGGAAGTGAATGACGCTGTAGTAGTACCTGTGCTCCATGAGTACGTGATGGGATCGCCGTTGCACGAAGTACCCGACGCGCTGACGGTACGAGCAGGACTGGTACAAGTGATGGGTCCGTTATTCGATACAGTAAGCCCCGGGTGACACGTATCCACGCCCAGGGTTGTGCTGCTGCTCGCGGTACAACCGTTTTCGGGCTGCGTCACCGTGACCGTGTAGGTTCCGGAGTTGGGTGT
>JBJTRB010000130.1:0-12354 GCA_046075925.1 Bacteroidota bacterium
GGTCCGGAGAATTACGAATTGAGCTGGCGTTTGAACGGCATGCCAGGCGTTTCTATCGCGGTCGTGCCTCAGCCAGGAGCGAACTACATCGATATCGCCGATGAATTTTATCGCCGGCTGGATCAATTGAACAAGGAGCAGTCGGGCGACATCCGCCTGGAGCCGCTTATCGATGTCACCAAGAACGTACGGAGGTCGCTCACCGAAGTGAAGGAGACCCTTTTGATCGCTTTCCTACTGGTCGTATTGGTCATCCTTTTCTTCTTCAGGAACTGGACCATCGCGCTTAGACCGCTGATCGATATCCCGATTTCGCTCGTAGCCACTTTTGCGATCATGGCCGCCTTCGGATATTCCATCAATGTGTTGACGTTGTTGGGAATCGTTCTGGCTACGGGCTTGGTGGTAGACGATGGGATTGTCGTGACGGAGAACATTTTCCGAAAACTGGAGCAGGGAATGCCGGTGCGTAAAGCCGCACTTGAAGGAAGTCGGGAGATTTTCTTTGCAGTCATTTCCACCTCCATGACTCTGGCCGTGGTATTCCTTCCAGTCATGTTCCTCGAGGGATTCGTCGGCAGCCTCTTCCGTGAATTCGGTGTCGTGTTAGCCGGTGCAGTGATCATCTCCGCCTTCGTGTCGCTGACCATCACGCCGGTATTGAACGTCTTGCTGCAACGCAAAGGGGGAACACACGGTCGGTTCTATGAAAAAACGGAACCCTATTTCCGCTCATTCGAGCAAGGGTATCTGAAAAGACTGGAGAAGTTCATGGATCGGAAAATCGCAGCGTGGTCGTTGCTGGTGATTTGCATCGGACTCATTTTTTATCTGTGGAATCATTTGCAAAGCGAGCTGGCACCATTGGAAGACCGCAGCAGCGTACGCTTCTCATTGACCGGACCAGAAGGAGCCAGTTACGGATACATGACAGAGGCTGGAAGCGAATTCCTTGACTACCTGATGGATTCTGTCCCTGAACGTCAATTCGTTTTTCAGTTGGTGCCCAGCGTCTTCAGTACCGGTACCAACACCGGTTTCGGTCGATTGATATTGTGTGATCCCGAAAAGCGCGACCGCAGCCAATCGGAAATCGCGCAGGATCTCGCCAAGAAAGTAGCGCGGTTCAACAAGCTTAGGATATTCCCCATCGAAGACCAGACCATTTCGGTCGGTTTCGCCAGCAGGGGTCAGTTGCCTGTACAATTCGTTCTACAGAACAGCGACTTCGACAAGATCAAGAACGTCTTGCCTCGTTTCCTTGAGGCGGCACGATCGGACAAGACCTTCCAGAATGTCGATGTCAATTTGAAATTCAATCGACCCGAAGTGCAATTGGAAGTCGACCGTATGCGTGCACGCGAACTTGGCTTGACCATGCAGGATATTTCCGGTACCGTACAAAGTGCGTTCAGCGGCAGACGCATCGCGTATTTCACGATGAATGGAAAACAATACAACGTGATGTCGCAGGTGGAATTGGACCAGCGGGCACGTCCTGACGACATCTCCCGCCTCGACATACGTACCTCGTCAGGTGAGCTGGTTCCGCTGTCAACGGTTGTTCAATTGAGAACGACATCCAATCCGCCCACCTATTATCATTTCAACCGCTTCAAGTCGGCGACAGTTTCAGCGTCACTGGCCGAAGGTAAGACGATCGGTGACGGAATCAAGGTCATGAATGCCATCGCGGATACGTTGTTGGACGATTCGTTTCAACGGACCCTCAGCGGACCCTCGCGCGACTTTTCAGAAAGCTCTTCCAATATCCTCTTCGCTTTTCTGCTTGCTTTGCTGTTGATCTATCTGGTGTTAGCGGCACAGTTCGAGAGTTTCCGTGATCCCTTGACCATCATGGTGACGGTTCCTTTGGCGATGGCCGGAGCACTGCTCAGTCTATGGGTCACCGGACAGACGCTGAATATCTTCTCGGAGATCGGCATGATCATGTTGATCGGACTTGTGACTAAAAACGGTATCCTCATCGTAGAGTTCGCCAATCAGAAAAGGGATCAGGGAATGGCGTTACGAGCTGCAGTGACTGAAGCCGCATCGCTGCGCTTACGACCTATTCTGATGACCACCCTGGCGACAGCGCTGGGCGCTTTGCCGATTGCAGCAGGATTCGGATCCGCAGCCTCCAGTCGCGCGCCACTCGGCATCGTCGTAGTAGGCGGATTATTGTTCTCGCTTGTGCTTACGTTGTTCGTGATACCGGCACTCTACATGACCATTTCCGGAAAAAGAAAAAAGGAGGAAGGCATATGAGGAATCTATTAGTAGCGATGATCTTCCTGCTGTCGGTCAATTCATTCGCTCAGGATGCCGTTTCGCTCCGACAAGCGATGGAATTATCGCTGAAGAACAACTACGATTTGCGCATTGTTCGAAACAACGTGAAAGCATCCGCTCTGCTGGACGCTCCGGGAGTTGCCGGGGCATTGCCTACCGCTACGGCCGGCGCACGCGACAGGGAATCGGTGACTGACATCGACCAGCGGTTCTCTAACGGCACCACTATCAGCCGCAATGATGTTTCTTCCAATGCCTTCAATGGCGACCTCACGGTTTCTTACACGCTATTCAACGGATTCCGTGTCCAGGCAGAACGTGATCGATTATCGGCGCTGCTCAAAGAAGGAGAAGCTGGACTGGTTGCCCAAATCCAGAACACTTGTGCTGATGTCACCTTCCGCTACTTCGATGTGGTCAGGCAGTCGACCTTCAGGAAAGCGTTGGAAAACAGTCGTGCGTTAAGCGAGAAGAAGTTGGAAATCGTGGACGCCAGGACCAAAGCCGGTCTTTCGAATGCAACCGATCTGTATCAGGCACGAATCGATTTGAATACGTCGGAGCAACAGCTTGCCGAGCAGGATTTCCTGATCCGACAGGCTCGCATCGAGTTGGATCGTGTGCTTGCTCTGTCTCCCGATACGGTGTTTGCTCTGGCCGACACCATCGTTATCGATCGCAGCATCGATCGCGACACCGTGATGCGATTCATCGATTCGCATCCTGATCTTGTGGCTGCCGCAGCACGAACCGAAATGGACCAGCAGTCGCTCCGTATCATTCGTTCCCAGCGTCTTCCCTCGTTGGTGCTTGACGGTGCGTACGGTTATTCCCGTACGGAGAATGCAGCCGGATTTTCCCTGCTTAACAGTTTTTCAGGACCATCTGTCGGGGCTACCTTGCGGATCCCGCTCTACAATGGCAACACCATCCGTATACAGGAAAAAGTGGCGATGTTACAAGTGGATAATGCCCGGATTGCGGAAGAACGTACTCGACAGACGCTCATCGCTCAAGCGGTAAGGTCTTACGAAGCCTATCGAACAGCTTTGGCACAACTTGATAACCAAGAAGAGAGTTTTCGGATGGCAGGAGAAGTGACTAGCATTCAGTTGATCCGTTTCAGCCAAGGACTCTCCACGATTTTGGATCTCAGAAGGGCGCAGGCGGATTACGAGCAGACGGCTGCTTCGCTGGTGAACGCCCGCTTCGTTGCCAAGATTGCCGAAACCGAGTTGCTCAGACTGATGTGTCGACTGGGGCAACAACAGTGATCATTCGACCAGCAGGCGCAGCCGGTAGTGCTTGCCTTCTCCGCCGATCGCAACTACATAACACCCCGCAGATAGCTGCTCGATCGAAACACCGTCTTCAAGGTTTTCGTCTTTCAACAACTGTTTCCCGAACTGATCGAATACCGTAACGCTGCAGGTGGTACACGCACCTTTTATATGAAACCGCTTCGTAGCCGGAGTGGGGAAAATCATGATCTCTTCCGAAAACGGCACGGGATCGACGGCGGTCGTAGCGATCGAATACCTCATCAGCATTGTCCCCGACTGTTGATTCGTTGCTGTGTAAGAACCAGAAACGTAGAAGGTGGAGTCGTCTGCCGGAACAATGTTATCAAACACCACCGAACCGGTAACGGGCTCGATGATTTCATACAGCAAGGCACCGGTAGTGTCGTACGCCACTATGAGACCTTCGTATTGCGAAGTCGTATCAGTTCGATTCTCCCCTGCGATCAGCAGCTTGTCGTTACTGCTTGCAAAAGCATGCGCTTTCTGATAGGACACGACTCCGTCTCGGTGTCGTTGATTCCAGATTACGGATCCAGTCGGGTCGAACTTGAACAGGTCGAATCGTGATTCGCCGGTGACCAGGTAATCGGTACCGCTGACGATGGCATACGTTTGATCACTGCTATCAACCAATAAGCGGTTCATTTCGTCATAGCCGAATCCATCATAAGCTGTGTAATTGGTAAACAATCCATTCGAATCGAAACGCACCAGCGCGCTGAGCGAGTTGCCTGTTTGTGCCGTAAGGTTGAAAGGACCTGTCAGCAGGGTGGATCCATCCGAGAGAAATGAAAAATCCTCCAAGACATCTCGGGCGAATATGGGATCGAACAGGTTTTCTTGAAGGAACAATCCGTTCGAATCGTATTTACGGAAGTGCATTTCTCCATCTGCTGGTCCACCCAGTCCTGCATCGGTTCCGATCACCGCGTTACCTGAAGCGTCGCATGTCATTCTTTTGAATCGTTGGTCTGAAAACCCGACGGCAAAGACAAAAGACCACGAAAGATTTCCGGTGGAATCAAGTCCGCTGAAAAACTCAATCGAGGCAGGGAAGGCGGTTGAATCGGAGGCCGGGCCACTGACAAAGATCTTTCCTGAAAAATTGATGGCTACTGCATCAGGATGAGGGATGTAATTACTGGTTTGCGGCAGCAGATAAAGCCATTTCTGGTGAAAGCTGGAATCAAGACATCGGACATATGCCTGGCTCAATCCGTTTGAATCCAATTCCCCCACCAAAACCAAATTACCGGTTGGATCGAGCGCTGCAGCCCTGACCGGATAAGCACTATCGGCCATTATCGTATTTCCGTTACTGTCGAAAAGAGCAGGACCGGATGTCGAAACAACCAGTGGAGCATCGCCTTTCAAGAACAAGGCGACAGGATTGCCGGATGTAATTCTGGACCAAACAGAAATAGGTTGTCCATGCGCCTGTGCGATAGACCAGAGTACGAAAAGAAGAAGTAGCTGTTTTTTTAGCATGAAAAACGCCTGACGCACGAAGTTAAACAACAGCATGGGTTAAGACCCCTGGCAGAAAGACCTTCTTTACGTAGATTATCGACAACGGCAAACAGGCATTGAGGCGATAATGGATTGTCTTGTCCTCCCCATCAGCGGTCTTTAACCCGTTAACCAAGGTATCTGTCTCAATTTAGACTGTATTCCGCCCTGTTTGGTTAATTTCATGCCTGTGAAAAACAGTCCGCTGACACTTAAGAATGTATTGCTGCACGCACTCTTGTGGGTGGTCTTTTTAGGGCTACCGGTATTTTTTTCGCCTACCGCCATTGAAATGGAGAACGGCACGTTGCCTTTCCATTTTTATATCCCGTTCATCGCCTCCAGCATCTTGCTGGTCGTCATTTACTACTTGAACTATTCCATACTCACCCCCCGATTTTTTTTCGCAAGAAAATACGTTCCCTACTTCCTGATGATTGCAGGGTTATTGTTCCTCTTGTTGCTGGTTCCGGAGGTGGATCACTTATTCGAGAAGCATGGTCCTCGTGATTTCCATCGCGTTCAGTCCATGGAACATTCCGTAAGACGCTCTGCTGCAGGGCGACTGCTCCACTTTTCGCCATTCGAGAAGCAGGTGTTCCTGATGGGGATTCTGGTGTTGATCGTTTCAACCCTGATGGCTACGGTTCGACGCCTGCGCGTGGCTGAACGGGAGAAGTCCGAGGCGGAATTATCCTTCCTTAAAGCGCAGATCAACCCCCATTTCCTTTTCAACACCTTGAACAGCATCTATTCGCTTGCTTACAGCAAGTCGGAGCAGGCGCCTTCTGCCATCATCAAGTTATCCGGGTTGATGCGTCATGTCATCACAGATGCTCAGAAAGACGAAGTGCCGCTGACTCAGGAAATCGAGTATATCACCAACTACATTGATTTGCAAAAATTACGGTTGACGGAGTCGACCAACGTGACATTCGAAGTGCGTGGAGAAACCGAAGGCAAGCTCGTGGCTCCGCTTATTTTTCTGCCGTTCATCGAGAACGCATTCAAATACGGCTCGAATCCTGAAAGAGCATCAACCATTTCGATTCGGTTGGAAGCAGGCCATTCTTCCATTCAACTGGATGTAAGTAATACGATTGTCGCATCCAAAGAGGTGCAGTCGGAGCGGATCGGTGTAGGCAACTCCATCGAACGACTCGAACTGGTGTATCCCGGACGACACTTGCTCAATATCAACCAAACCGAGTCGGAATATACCGTCTCCTTGCACATACATCTGAAATGATCCGCGCAATCGCCATCGATGACGAACCACTCGCACTGGATGTTATAAAAGCACACTGCTCCAAAGTCGATTTCATCGAGCTTCAGAAAACATTCACTTCGCCTACCGAGGCCATCCGTTATCTGAAGCGCTTTCCGGTCGATCTGCTGTTCTTGGACATACGCATGCCTTCCATATCGGGCATCGAGTTGCTCAAGGCTATTCCTCAAGAAGTGATGGTGATATTCACCACGGCACATCCCGAGTTCGCCGTTGAGAGTTACGACCTCAATGCCATTGACTACTTATTGAAGCCTTTCGACGAAGCAAGATTCATCCAAGCGGTCAACAGGGCACGTGAATATTACGAGTCGAAGCACTTAAAAGGCGGCGACTCGGAAAAAGACAAGAACATCTTCATCCGTGCGGATTACAGCCTGATCAAGGTTTCATTGCCCGAAATACTTTACATAGAAGGCCTGGGCGACTATCTGAAGATCCATTTGCCCGAAAAAAAACCGGTCGTTGTCAGAATGACCATGAAGACGATGTTGGAAAAGCTGCCGGTCAAGGATTTTGTCCGCGTGCATCGTTCATTCATCATCCCTTTTTCCCGCATCGAACACGTACGAAACAAGACCGTACAGGTAGCAGGAGTCCAGATTCCGATAGGAGCCTCATTCGAAGAAGCTTTCATGGAACGTATGGCACAGCGTTAAACCGTTGGCGTACTTTTGCATCCGTAACGGACGTTTATCCCTGATCATGAAAAAAGCCTTACTACTATCGCTTCTCTGTTTCGCTTATCATATCGCATCTTCCCAGGATACCTTTTACGATATGGATTCCGTGCAGGATATCAGCATTCATTTTCCATATTCGAATTGGGACTATCAGCTTGATACGGCTATTGCCGGCAGTGAAGGCTATATCATCGCTGATTCTGTGTCGGTGAACGGACAGCTCTTTCTGGATGTCGGAGTAAAATACAAGGGCAACAGCTCCTATTCGGTCAATCGTACCAAAAATCCGCTTCACATCAAGTTGGATTACACGTATGACCAGGAATATCAGGGATACGATGATATCAAGTTGGGAAACGGATTCAGCGATGCATCCATGATCAGAGAGGTGTCGTCATATGATGTGCTTCGTAAATACATGGACGGACCACGTTGCAATTATGCCCGAGTGACCATCAATGGGTCTTTTTGGGGCATCTATACCAATAGCGAAGACCTTGGAAACAGCTTCGTGGAAGAGCACTATTATTCTTCTTGCGGCGCATTTTTCAAATGCAATCCTCAGAATGCCGGACCGGGCAGCACAGGAAGCAGCCTGCTTTGGATTTCAGCCGACTCTTCCGATTACTATACCTCGTACGAGCGTCAATCGGATTATGGATGGAAGGAGTTGCTCGACTTCATTGACACCTTGAATAACCACGCATCCGATATTTCTTCATCACTGGATGTAGACCGCGCACTTTGGATGCTTGCATTCAACGACGTATTGGTGAACCTTGACAGTTACTCGGGCGCTTTCAAGCAGAATTACTACCTGTATCGAGATCATCTCGACCGGTGGTTACCTACGGTTTGGGATCTGAATATGAGTTATGGAGGATTCACGCTGACGGGAACAGCACAACTCACGCTGACCTCCATGCAGACATTGACACCCGATCTGCATCTGAATGATTCAGGCTGGCCGCTAATACGCAATCTGTTGGCGAACCCGCTCTACAAACGGATGTACTATGCACACATGCGTACAATCAATTCGGAGAATTTCCTGAACGGGGATTATAAGACGCTGATTGCACAGCTGCGCTCCACCATCGACACCATTGTACAGCGCGATCCTAATTTCCTATTCACGTACACCCAGTATCAGAATGCACTGACCACAGCGACCGGAACGGGCATGGGCTCGGCGCCGATCTATCCGTTGATGGATACGCGTGCCCAATTCCTTTCCTCAGCGGCACAGCTGCTTCCCTCGGCGCCGATCATTTCCCTTCCCGTAGCAACTCCTTCGGTGCCAGCTTATGGCTCCACGATCAACGTAACCGTTGAAGTGATCAATGCCAGCTCATCCACTGTTTGGCTCGGCTACCGCTACAAGAAATCAGACCAATTCGAACGGATTCCTATGTTCGACGACGGTCAACATGGAGATGGAGCAGCAGGTGATAATGTTTTTGGAACATACCTTCCGGTCAACTCGCTAAGAGTGCAATACTACATCTATGCTGAAAACGGATCTGCCGGAGCGTTCTCTCCCGAACGAGCCGAGCATGAATTCTATTCGCTCAATGCGTTTGTAACGATGGCTTCACCCGGCGATATCGTGCTGAACGAAGTGCAGGCAGCCAATACTTCAACCATCACGAACGAGGAGTGCAAACACCGCGATTGGATCGAACTACATAATCTTACCACACAAACACTCGGCCTTGATCACTTGTATATGAGCGATGACCCGGCCGACTTGCTGAAGTGGAGTTTTCCTCGAACCGCCTATATCGAGCCGAATGGATATCTGTTGGTTTGGGCTGACGATATCAATGAACTTTACCTGGACTACCACACCAACTTCAACCTGAGTGCTGCAGGCGAGCGACTATTCCTGTGCGATAGTCTTGGCAACATCCTGGATAGCGCCTCATTCACCTCTCAATTTTCCAATCATTCCCTGTCCCGTTGTCAGGATGGAACCGGACCGTTCTTGGATAACGGAACTCCGACACCAAGAGTGGTAAACGATTGTTCGGGCGTTTACGTCCAAGAGGTGGAGTCGGATGTCATTTCGGTATTCCCTAATCCCGCGACACGCCTGCTCCAGGTGTCTTCTGAAAAAGGCATGCAACAGCTGGAAGTGTTTGATTTCATGGGCCGACGCGTTTTCGTTGCCGATACGCATGGCGAATCCCATTTCGTACTGGACGTGCAAGAATTCCCTGCGGGAGCCTATTTGCTCAAAATCGACAATACAAACCCTGTCCGCATCATCCGCAACTGACCTATCTTTGCGGAGTGAAGAAAGTCCATTTCGTGGATTGCGGACTCATCGACTATGCTGATGCCTGGTCGATGCAGGAGAAACTTTTCGCTGAAGTAGTCGAGAGAAAACTGTTCAACAGGAACGCGGGCGCACTCGATCCGGTCGAGCAAAAGCACCATCTGCTTTTCTGCGAGCACCCTCATGTCTATACGTTGGGTCGTACAGGCGATGAGAAGCACTTGTTGATCAAAGAGGAGGAGCTGGCAAGTCATTCCGCGTCCTTCTACCGCAATAATCGTGGTGGCGACATCACCTACCACGGTCCCGGTCAAGTGGTCGGTTATCCCATTCTTGATCTCGATTGCTTCTTCACGGACATACATCGCTATATGCGGACATTGGAAGAAGCCATCATACGCACCTTGGCGACGTATCGAATCGTCGGAGAACGGTATCCGGGCTTTACGGGTGTATGGCTGCAACCGCAGGATCCGCTGAGAGCCAGAAAAATCTGCGCCATGGGAGTACGCTGCTCACGTTGGGTGACGATGCACGGCTTCGCATTCAATGTGAACACCGATCTTTCTTACTTCAGACATATCGTACCTTGTGGTATCGGCGACAAGCCGGTTACGTCCTTGTCAAAGGAACTCGGTCAGGATGTGGATATCGAAGAAGTGAAAAAACGATTGCTCCTGGAGTTGGCCGAAGTGTTTGAAATGGACATCCTTAAGGAAATCTGATCGCTCATGCTGAAAGACATCAATCGCCCTGACGTAGAAAATATCGTACTGGCCGTTGCACGCCAACCCGATCCAGAAACAGGCGATCCGGTATGGAATGTCTACCTGGTGAACTTATATGAGGAGGATATCACCGGGGTGTTGGTGTCTTCCAAAGGCTATGGCGAAATCAAGGGACAGGAAGTGAAGACCTCCGTGCTCAGGCACCTGTTCGATCGGGTGGGGGCGTTGGATTATGTGAAAATCGAGCCCATCATGCCGGAATTGTTCGGATTGAACAACGAGTATTGGGTGAGCTTCTATCTTGGTAAGGAGATCTACGATAAAAAATACGTCTTTCTTCCTGAAAGCATCCAGCAACACAATTTCACGCTGATCCCGTTCCTGAATCTTCCCGGGGTGATGCTGAGATGATATGAGTTTCACCCGCATGGATGCGGCGCCTGGCGCAGTTGTCCTGGCTATATTTGCGCTTGATAATCATGCTTGACGCTTACCCACTCTCGTCCATTCTTTTTCTCGATGTAGAAACCGTACCTCAATGTGCCGACTACGACGAAGTCGATCCAGCGCTTCGTGATCTTTGGGACAAAAAAGCGGCTCAACTGAAACACGAGGGAGAAACTCCCGCTGCGCTCTATCACCGCGCAGGCATCTATGCTGAATTCGGCAAAGTGATCTGTATTTCGTGTGGGATGTTTTCTTCGGATGGACGATTCAGGATCAAGTCGTTCTTCGGGCATGACGAAAAACAAGTGCTTTCCGATTTCGCTGCTTTGTGCGAAAAATCCTTTTCACGCACCGACCGCTATCTGTGTGCGCACAACGGAAAAGAGTTCGACTTCCCCTTCTTGTCGCGTCGCATGTTGGTGAATGGCTTAAGGCTTCCGAAAATACTTGATACCGCAGGAAGAAAGCCATGGGAAGTCAGTCATCTGGATACCCTGGAGTTATGGAAGTTCGGTGATTATAAATCGTTCACCTCCTTGAATCTGTTGGCGACCATTTTCGGCATCCCTACTCCGAAGGACGATATCGACGGTAGCCGCGTGTGGGACGTATACTGGCGCGAAAAGAACCTGGAGCGGATCGTCACGTATTGTCAGAAGGACACCCTCACTGTCGCCCAGCTCTTTTTGCGCTTCAAAGGAGAACCGCTGCTTGAACCATCCATGATCGACATCGTGTGATGCGTTATCACGAGCATCTTTCCAAAGATCCCGTGCTCCGGAAGATCATCCGGACTACCGGACCTGTCGTGGTAAGAAAAAGGCCGGACACCTTCAAATACCTTTGTAGAAGCGTGCTTGCACAGCAGATTTCTACGACCGTTGCACGCATACTGGAGGAAAGATTGCATGCTTTGATACCAGAGGACAAGTTCAACCCTGAAGCAGTGTTACGGCTTCAAGCAGATCGATTACGCTCGATCGGTCTGTCTCGCATCAAGACCGAATACCTGAGGAACATCGCAACGTTTTATCAGGACTTGGAATTGGAGGATCCAGTATTATCCAAATTGGACGACGAATCCGTGATCGAGTTATTGACTCAGATAAAAGGCGTCGGCCGCTGGACTGTTGAGATGCTGCTCATGTTCTCCTTAGGAAGGAAGGATGTTTTTCCACTCGACGACTTTGGCATCCGTCAGGCGATGATGACCCATTACCCGCTCTCCGGGCTCAAGGGTGCCGGTCTCCGCAGCGCCATGCAGCAGATAGCGATGCCTTGGGCGCCATATCGCACCTACGCAGCGCTGCACCTTTGGAGGATGAAGGACAGGTAGTAGACAGGAGAACCGCCGTCCTTTTAAGAATAGGCCTTATATTTACCTCATGTCGCGGTTGTTGTCCGTCACCGGTTTGAAGACCGTTTTTCCAGATGGGACGAAGGAATTCGTCGCAGTGAAAGAAATCTCTTTCCATCTTGATCGTGGAGAGACGGTAGGCATTGTCGGCGAATCGGGCTCAGGAAAATCCGTCACCTCTCTTTCCGTGATGCGCTTGCTTACAACACCGGGAAAAGTCGCATCCGGCAACATCCTTTTTCATCCGAAGCAAGGCGAGGCAATCGATTTATTATCACTTCCCGAGCAATCGATGCGACTGTATCGTGGCAAAGAGATAGCCATGATCTTCCAGGAGCCGATGACCTCCCTCAATCCGGTTTTGACGTGTGGTTACCAGGTTGCCGAAGCATTACGCTTGCACCTTCAGCTCGATAAGAAAGTAGCTCGCGCCAAGACGGAGGAGTTGTTCGAACTCGTAAA
>JBJTRB010000131.1:0-4069 GCA_046075925.1 Bacteroidota bacterium
CGTTTTGTTGCAGGAATTTTTGCCACGAATTCACCCTTGGAATCGAAGACCTCTAACTTCAGTTCGCCGGAAGTGACCCTGTCCTTCAGGTAATAAACCACTTGAAGGTCTTCCGGTGCGTTTTGACCGACAAAACCACCAGCAGTAGGAAATGCTCCAGAAAATCGACCGCTGCTGAATGCGTAATCCTTGATAGGCAGAAGGGCCATTTCTTTTTCAAGGAGCTCGGTATTCAAGGTCCGTATTGGCGTGATATCGTCAATGATGAGTATGCCTCTGCCGTGAGTCGCTAAAATAAGATCGTGCCGCTTAGGATGGATCTGGATGTCACGCACCGGAGTCGGCGGAACTTTGGCATTGAAGGCGGTGAAGGATGCACCACCATCCAGGGAGAGGTATAATCCCGACTCCGTGCCGAGGAAGAACAATTCTTTGTTGACGATGTCTTGTCTGATTTTATGAGCAAAGGAAGCCTTGATCGGCGACGTATTGAGGAAGGACCAAGTCACGCCCATGTCGCGCGAAACGACCACATAGGTGTTCATGTCGCCATACATGTGGTTTTCGAGGGTGACAAATACCGTTTTGGGTTCGAAGCGACTTGGTTCGATGCTGGAGATCCAGCAGCCGGGTGGCAGACCGCTCACAACAGGATTCACCTTTTTCCATTTCTTCCCTCCATCGACTGTCAGTTGCAGGTTGCCATCGTCTGTTCCGACCCAGATGGTGTTCACATCACCTACAGCTTCTGCAAGGCTGAAAATGGTACAGTGATTTTCAGCGGATGTGTTATCCGTCGTTACTCCACCACTCTCCTCCTGCTTCTGTTTGGTGATGTCGTTGGTGGTAAGGTCAGGCGAAATGCGCTCCCAAGAAATTCCCTTATTACGGCTGCGGAAAAGGAATTGACAAGCCATGTAAATGACCTCCGGATCATTCGGGCTGGCAAGTAGCGGAGTATTCCAATTGAATCGGAACTTGGGATCCCCGGGCGATTCCTTGGGTTGTATGTCAGCATACTCATTGGTGACACGATTGACTCGGGAGGCGTGGCCGCCTTGGTATTCGCTATAAACAATCGTAGAATCGGCACGATCCGGTTGCACCCAGAATCCGTCTCCGAACCCTACGCAAGTCCAATCGCCATTTTCGATTCCTCCGATGCTTTGTGACGGTCCGGTCCAGGATCCATTGTCTTGCAATCCACCATACACGTTGTATGGATCAGCGCCATCGATGGTGACATGGTAGAATTGCGATACAGGTAGACTGTTCAGGAAAAGATAATTGTTTCCCTTGTCCATACTCATGTACACGCCTCCATCGGTGCCGAGATAAAGCTGAGACGGATTTTTGGGGTTGATCCAAATGGCATGATGATCACTGTGAACCCAACCGGAACTGGTGTTGGCTTCCGACCAGGAAAGTCCGCCGTCGTCGCTGATGGAAAGTGAAAATGCCGGACGATACACGCGCTTGGGATCCGTAGGATCTACGGCAAGCGTGGAAAAATAAAAAGGTCTGGCTTCCACATTTGCGTTGGTACTTCGCTCCTGCCAAGACGTTCCGCCATCGGTAGAAAGAAACAAGCTGGTTTTCTTTGCTTCGACGATGGCAAGTAGTCGCTGTGGATCACTGGGAGCCAATGTCATGGCTATACGACCGATTTCACCGGACGGAAGGCCGTCTGTCAGTCGTTTCCAAGTGGCTCCTCCATCCGTGCTTTTGAAAAGACCGCTGCCTGCTCCGCCTGATAAGAATGAAAAAGGTTTGCGGCGAAATTGCCACATGGAGGCGTAGAGTGTTTCAGGATGCAACGGGTCGACCAGCACTTCGGCGCAACCGGTCTTGTTGTCGACGAAAAGGATCTTTTTCCAGGTCCTTCCACCATCGGTTGATTTGTAAAGTCCTCTATGAGGGCTGTCCGACCACAAAGGTCCGGGAGCTGCTACATATACGATCTCCGGGTTATCTGGAGAAATTGCGATGCGGGAAATATGTTCCGTACTGTCCAAACCAAGTGGTATCCAATTTTCGCCGCCGTCGGTTGATTTATAAATGCCATTCCCGATTGACACGGAGTTGCGCATGTTCGATTCACCGGTTCCGACAAATACCACATCGGGATGTTTTTGGTCGATGGCGATTGCGCCGATGCTCTGACAATATTTATCGAAAACCGGCTTGAAGGTGGCGCCTCCATTGGTGGATTTCCAGACACCGCCTCCGGCACTTCCCACGAAAAGATTGCGCGGATCATCGTTTACTGCATCGATGGCCGTAATCCTGCCACCCATTACCGCCGGGCCGATCGGCCTTGCTTCCATCATGCCGAACAAGGAGGATGTCACTTTATTCGTGGACTGGGCATCGGTCGCATTCCATAGCATGGTCGCGACCAGGATCGTGAAGATGGTCCTCATGTCAGATAAAATTGAATTGGATTATTTTTTTTCTCCTGAAGGGAAAGCAAAGATGGACTCGTCAAAAGTCGGATTGATTTCCACGCTATCGAATACCATGGATTGTCCTTGAGTGGATTCCTCGTCGGCCCGCATTTCCATGCTGAATGGGAACATCATTCCGCTTATGGATCGGTAATCGGAAGGAATGCTTACCGCTTCGATCTCTTTGTCTTGGAATTTCTGTCTGGAGGTCTCTTTCAGTACCAGGAAAGTCTGCGAATCAAGGTACATGTATTTGATGTCGCCGTTTTTCTTGGTGACCTTCAATTTGATGGTCTCTGTGCCTTCCATGTCTTCTTTGCCCATGGACTCGACAATACTGCCTTTCACCTTGTAGTCGAATAATTCCGGTGTGAAATCCGCTTGTTCCTTGCCGGAGCGGACATCCTCTTCCGACATACGTTCAGGATCGGTTTTGCCCATGAAAGGAGAAATGGCCCATCCGCTATCGCCATCAAGAGCTTGAATCATTTTCATGCCTTGGAATTCCATTTCAAAGCGCATTTTGTTTCTCCCTTTCATGTAAATGGTGAAAGGAGCTTTCATGTTAGGACCGAGCTCGAGGGATCCTGTCATTTTCATGGACTTGATATTGGTCCATTTTTCATTGCCACCCAAAGCTTGCATGTGACTGGCGATGATCTGGTCGATGTCTTGTGCAAAAGAAGTAGCTGAAGCGAAGCAAACGAATAAGAGGACGAGAAGGCGTTTCATGTGATTGGTTTTCTTGATGCAAGATAGTAAGTAATTGAATATGTAAGCTTGGATGGATGAACGCTGGGGTCAGTGTTTTATCTGAATTCCGTTGGAGTCAATGCGAACGGACTTTCCGCTTTCATCCTGGATGGTAAGTCCGTTGTCATCGATACTGATCCGTTCGTCATTCTCCCCCACAACACTTTCCATTCCATCGCAATCGATGCAGTCAAGGTCACCATTCTTCATTCTCCAGGTCCGCCCTTCCATGTCTCGATCAAGGATGTTTTGACGATTGGATACATCGTACAACAATTTGCCTGTACCAGAAGATAGCCTGACACAGGCCCCCTCGGGAACGAGAAGCATCAATTGTAACGTTTGATTTCGGAAACCTTCGGACTTCTCCAGGTCCAAATCAGCAGGCAATGTCAATACTGAATCAGAGCATTCGAACGGATAAACGATGGCAGCCGCCCGCTCCTTTGCATTCGCCTCGCTGCGGCCTCTTGAACTGATCCGTTGAACAAGATGAAAAGCACTATCCGGTGACAAGCGCAAGTCGAACTCGCACCTACGCCAGCGGCTCCCGCTCCTTCCCCGTCTCCTGGGGGGTGCGTCGCGTCTACCAATGAATGCTCCATGTCTGGTTCAGTCGGCTCTCCTTCTGCTCCTTCGGGTTTGATGGCTTCAATTGCGGACAATGATTTTGATTCTGACGAGGACTTTCGTTGGGCTGGAGATGAATCTGGCTTTGACTATTCTGCCTCTGTTGATTCTTCCGATCGTGAATCTAATGCACGTGTTGCCTCGTATCCGTCGTGCTATCACGTTTCAGTCCCTTCTACTTCTTCTGCTCCCTCTTTGGGGGGTTAGACTGTCCTTTAGCCTCGATCTCTCGCCGTTCT
>JBJTRB010000132.1:0-23216 GCA_046075925.1 Bacteroidota bacterium
GATCACCGGCGAACCGATACGTGACTGGAAAGCACACGCCACCTCGGTCAATGCGATCACCTACGATCCTGCCGGCCATCGTATCCTCAGTGGCGGAAGGGATGCGCATTTGAACAGTTGGGATTCCGTAACCGGATCACTTATCCGTTCCATTCCTGCTCACAATTATGCTATCTACTCCATCGTTTTTTCACCCGACCGACGAACCGTAGCAACAGGAAGCCGGGACAAGACCGTGAAACTGTGGGACGCTGAATCGCTGGATATCCGCCTCCGCATCGACCGGGAGAATTTCGATGGGCATCGCAACTCCGTCAACAAACTAGTATGGCTGGAGCATGCCGATCGAATCGTATCGACTGGCGATGACCGCGCTGTCATGGTGTGGGCGCCAGCATATGAATGAAAAAACCCGCCTTGAAGGGCGGGTCGGGGAGCCAACTGTCGGACTTGAACCGACGACCTGCTCATTACGAATGAGCTGCTCTACCAGCTGAGCTAAGTTGGCTGATTACGGACAATAATACCGCAATTTGCCTGTGAAGGTTCGGCTAAAAAGCGGGTTTTCTTGCACCGAAAGCGGACGCGAATTTCGTAAAAATCAAGGAATAATACCAAAAAACGTCCTGAAAACAGCCAAAATCGCAGGCTGAGGATTCAACAGGCGAAAATCACTGTGCAGAATGAAACATTGGCAAGACCTCGTCGTTCAACCAGGTGTGTGTTTCATGTTAAGTTAAGTATTGAATTGTTGATCAGGAGGCCTCGCGGAAGCGGGGCTTCTTGTTTTTAGTACACGTCACAAAAAAAAGGGGCCATGAATGGCCCCTTTCGTATTGACTCTGATCGGATCAGATGGTCATGATTTCCTTTTCCTTGGCATCAACGTGCTTGTCGACCAATACGATGAACTGATCGGTCAGCTGCTGGATTTTCGTTTCCAGATCCTTTGCTACATCTTCCGGAACCGACTTCGCTTCTTTCTTGATCAGCTCATTCGACTCACGACGTGTGTTGCGGATACCGACTTTGGCATGCTCCCCTTCGCCCTTGGTCTTTTTCACCATTTCCTTACGACGCTCTTCGGTGAGCGGAGGCATGTTGATACGGATCACATTGCCATCGTTGGCAGGAGTGAAACCGAGGTTGGCCAACATGATCGCTTTTTCAATCGGAACCAACATGGATTTCTCCCACGGCTGGATCATCAATGTGCGAGCATCGGGTGCGGAGATATTCGCGATCTGGTTCAAGGGCGTGTTAGTACCGTAATAATCGGCATGAATGTTTTCCAACATGGCCGGATTGGCACGTCCTGCACGGATCTTCGAAAGTTCAGCCTCTAGGTGCTCGATCGATTTTTGCATGTGCGACTTCGTGTCGTTGAGTAGCTTGTTAGGGTCTAGCATGATTGAAGTGTTAGTGATATCAGAATTCCACGAGCGTACCGACCTTCTCCCCTTCCATCACACGCAGGAGATTTCCAGGCTTGTTCATGTCGAATACGATGATGGGCAACTTGTTTTCGTTGCAAAGGGTGAATGCCGTCAGGTCCATCACTTTCAGTCCTTTTTCGTAGACCTCATCGAAGGAAACGGTATTGTACTTGGTGGCGGTTTTATCTTTTTCAGGATCGGCGGTATAAATGCCGTCCACTCTGGTGCCTTTCAAGATCACTTGTGCTTCGATCTCGATGGCTCTAAGAGAGGCTGCAGTGTCCGTGGTGAAATAAGGATTGCCGGTGCCTGCTCCGAAGATGACCACACGTCCCTTTTCCAGGTGTCGTATCGCGCGGCGACGGATGTAAGGTTCGCAGATCTGTTCCATTTTGATGGCCGACTGCAGTCGGGTTTTCACCCCGATTCCTTCCAGCGCACTTTGAAGCGCCATGCTGTTGATGACCGTGGCAAGCATCCCCATGTAGTCGCCCTGAGCGCGATCGATGACATGATCAGCGTCGTTTCCGACACCGCGGAAGATGTTCCCTCCACCGATGACGATGGCCGTCTGGACACCGCGTTCCACGATGGTCTTTATTTCTTCGGCATACTCTTTCAACCGCTTGTGGTCGATGCCGAATTCTTTCTCTCCCATCAGTGATTCACCACTTAGTTTGAGCAGGATCCTTTTGTATCTCATCAGCTACGAAAGTAAGAAAAAGGAACGACGGTGAAATCGGCAGCGAAGACCCGGAAAAAGGGATAAAAAAAAGACCTGCCTTAGAGGGCAGGTCCTGTGATGTTTTGGGATCAGATCAACCGATTTTGACACGCTTCATGGCCGTCACATGCACGCCTTTGTCGATACTTTCGACATACTGGCGAACGGTCTTCTTTTCATCCTTGATGAACACCTGGTTGAGCAGGGTGTATTCGTTGTAGAACTTATTGACTTTACCTTGAGCGATTTTCTCGATCATGTTTTCAGGCTTGCCTTCCTGGCGGGCCTGGTCCTTGGCGATTTCGACTTCGCGCTCCAACATCCTTGGATCCACATCGTCCTTGTCGACCGCGACAGGAGCCATGGCGGCAGCCTGCATGGCCACGTCCTTGGCGGCTTCCTCAGCGATAGGTCCACTGAAGCCGATCATGGAAGCGAGCTTATTTCCCGGGTGGTTGTACACGATCACTCTTCCCGCGTCGATGAATTGGTAGTCGACCACTTCGATCTTCTCACCGATTTTTCCCATCTGCTCCACACATGCATCAGCAACGGTGGCACTACCCAGCATCATTCCCTTGAGGGCATCGATGGTGGCAGGCGTTCCGGACATGGCAAGGTCGAGGATGGACTCACCGAACTTCACGAAATCGGAGTTCTTGGCTACGAAGTCGGTCTCGCAACAAACGGAGACGATCGCACCGTGTTTGCCGTCTGCAGAAACCTTACCGAAGACATAGCCTTCTTTGGCTTCACGGTCCTGGCGGTTAGCAGCGATTTTCTGTCCTTTTTTACGGAGCAGGTCGATAGCGGCTTCGAAATCGCCATTTGCTTCGGCAAGTGCCTTTTTACAATCCATCATGCCCGCGCCGGTCATTTGGCGGAGCTTGTTCACATCGGCAGCACTGATTGCAACAGTTGACATCGTATGGGGGTATTCTTGATTCGTTATCGGTAATGGGTGATTCAGGTTCAGGCTTTTTCTTCGGACTCAGCTCCTGTTGCCTCGTCGGAAGCAGTTGTCTCTTCTTCTTCCTTATCCTTATCGGCATCCTTGTCCATCTTGCGCTCGGAGAGTCCTTCTTCAATCGCTTTCACCATGGTATCGATGATGAGCTGGATGGACTTGGTAGCGTCGTCGTTTGAAGGAATAGCGAAGTCGACTTGTGAAGGGTCGGTGTTCGTATCCGCCATGGCGAATGTCGGGATGTTCAATTTCTGCGCTTCAGCGACGGCGATATGCTCCTTGTTAAGATCGACGATGAATACAGCAGCAGGAAGACGGGAAAGATCGGAGATGCTTCCGAGGAAACGCTCCATCTTGGCCTTCGCGCGGGTGATCATCAGACGCTCTTTCTTGGAGATATTGCTGAAGGTGCCATCGGTCTCCATCTTCTCATACTGACCCATCTTCTTTACGGACTTACGGACCGTAGCGAAGTTGGTAAGCATGCCGCCGGGCCAACGCTCGACGATATAAGGCATGTTGACACGGGAAGCGGCATTGGCCACGATTTCCTTCGCCTGCTTTTTGGTAGCGACGAACAGGATTTTCTTTCCCGACTTGGCGATCTGCTTGAGGGCTGAAGCGGCTTCGTCGATCTTGGCGACCGTCTTGTTCAGGTCGATGATATGGATACCACGGGCCTCCATGAAAATGTAAGGGGCCATTTTGGGGTTCCACTTGCTCTTGAGGTGGCCGAAGTGGGCACCCGCATCGAGAAGCTCTTGATAAGTGACTCTTGACATCGAAATTGCTGTTGCTTGAGTGTTCTTGATTCGGAGGATTAACGCTTGGAGAACTGGAAACGCTTACGAGCCTTGCGCTGACCGGGCTTCTTACGTTCGACCATACGCGGGTCGCGGGTAAGCAGTCCCTCTTTGCGAAGTGCAGGTTTGTTCTCTTCGTTGACTTGTACCAATGCGCGAGCGATACCGAGACGGATCGCTTCAGCCTGTCCGCGGATACCTCCGCCAACCACGTTCACCGTGATATCATAAGCCTCAGCGGCATTCACTGCCGACTGCGCCTGGGTACAGACATATTGGAGTGGACCTACAGGGAAGTAGATCTTGTAATCACGATCGTTGATCATGATGTTGCCGTTACCCGGAGTGAGATACACGCGGGCGATGGAGGTTTTTCTTCTGCCGATGGAATGAATCATGGCTTGTTATCAGTATGAAAACGAATTAAGCGATCTTGATTGTTTTAGGCTTCTGACCGGAATGAGGATGCTCACTGCCGGTGTAAACGTATAGGTTGCGGAAAATGGCGCGACCCAAACGACCCTTGGGCAACATGCCGCGGATAGCCATCTCCAACACGCGCTCAGGGTGCGTAGCAAGCACCTGGGTAGGCGTGGTGAATCGCTGTCCACCGGGATAGCCCGTGTGACGGACATACACCTTGTCGGCAAGCTTGCTGCCGGTGAAGCGCACCTTGCCAGCGTTGATGATGATGACATTATCGCCACAATCGACATGAGGCGTATATCCTGGCTTGGTCTTGCCACGGAGAATCATTGCCACTTGTGTGGAAAGGCGTCCAACGACCATGTCAGTGGCGTCGACCACGACCCATTCCTTCTTCACGGTTTTCTCGTTCAACGAGACCGTCTTGTAACTCACTGCGTCCACTTTTCCTTGATTTTTAAGGGTTTTGTATTGAAAAGAGGTTTCCCCGAAGGGGTTGCAAAAGTAGGATTTTTTTAGTGTTCTCCAAACTCAGGGGGAAATATCTTTTCAAAGTGCCACAGTGAACGACCAACCCAGGTAATTCAGGTCCGGCAACCTAGGCACGCCGGTTGCCTTTGAATTATTTTTAAACACTTGTTTTTCAAACAATTAAAGGCTATCAGCCTTTATCCTGTACGGGGGCTATTTGACGCAGATGTCGTAAAAGCGGCATAGCGCGCAGGAAAAATCCGCCCCAGAACATTACACAAAAAGCGATCCCCCACATCCAGTCGGCACGACTGACAAAAGCCATCACGTAAAACACGACGATGCCACCCAGAAAACAATAAGTACACAGATATAGGATATCGAGCACCAATGCCTTCCCGCCTTTTTTTCCGGCTCGTAAGATCCTGAGCAAGAGTAACGAGGCGACCAGAAGCAAAGCCAGATAAAAAACGAAACCGGAAGCGTCAGACTTCATGTAGTTGGAATTGAGTAACAAACCTAAAACAAATTAACACGTCATTTGTCGTCTGTTCAGATGCCACTCCCGAATAAAGTACTCATCACCGGTGCTACCGGTATGCTTGCGCGAAGAATAGCCGCTGCCTTGTCAGCCAACGGAACAACCGTCGTGGCGCTGAGCAGGTCATCCACTCCCCTTCCTGGCTATTCGGCGACCTTTCAGTGGAATCCGGCAAAAGGCGAAATCGACAGTCGCGCATTGGACGGTGTGGATGCCATCGTCCACCTCGCGGGCGCAGGCATCGCCGATAAGAAATGGTCGGCAGCTCGAAAGAAAGAAATCATCGATAGTCGTGTCAGCGGCTCCCACGTGCTGGCCGACGCGTTGTTGAATCAAACGAATCAGGTGCGCACGGTCGTCAACGCATCCGCCACCGGATTCTATGGTGATTGCAAACAGACACTCCATACGGAGTCGGATCGACCAGGAAATGGTTTTCTGGCTGAAACCTGCATTAAGTGGGAACAAGCATTGGAACGACTCGGTGCGCCTGAACGACGAAACGTCATCCTTCGCATCGGTTTTGTAATAGATCGCGCTGACGGTGCATTGCCTGTAATGGCCCGACCCGTACGTTTTTTCGTTGGTGCTCCCTATGGAACAGGCAAGCAATTCCTGTCTTGGATCGACAGTGCGGATCTGGTCAGGTTATTTCTGTTTGCTTTGGAAAACCAGCACGTCAGTGGCACCTACAATGCAGTAGCGCCGACTCCGGTCTCCAATCGCGACTTCATCCGCTCCCTTGGAAAAGCAATGCAGCGTCCCGTGTGGCCTATCGCAGTCCCTTCATTCGTGTTCCGCACCTTATTGGGCGAACAAGCCGATCTCATTCTCCAGAGCCAATACGCTTCTTCGAAAAAAATCCTGGATGCAGGGTTCCGCTTTGATTATCCGGAGCTGTCCGGTTCATTACATCATCACCTGAAAAAATCATGAGCATAGCTGTCTTTTGGTTCCGCCGCGACCTGCGTCTGCACGATAATACGGGACTCTTTCATGCCCTGCGATCGGGTCATAAGGTCCAGCCACTGTTCATTTTCGATAAAGAGATCCTGGATAAGTTGGAAGACCGGGACGACCGCCGTGTCACCTTTCTTCATCGCCATTTACAATCGATCGACAAGGAATTGAGATCCTTCGGCTCTTCACTGTTGGTACTGTATGGGAATCCGACAGACATCTGGCAAAAGATCATCGATGAACATCCGGTAAAAGCGGTTTTCACCAACCACGACTACGAGCCGTATGCAAAAGAGCGCGATGCACGGATAGGATCTTTTCTCGCCTCTAAAGGAGTCGAATTCAAGACGTACAAGGATCAGGTGATCTTCGAAAAATCGGAAGTCGTGAAAGATGACGGCACTCCATACACGGTCTACACTCCTTACATGAAAAAGTGGCGTGCGCGGCTCGAAAGCGGTGATCTGAATTCGTACGACTGCGAATCGCATTTTTCCGCTTTCGCGCAATCCAATCAACCAGAGATGCCTTCGCTTGAAGCCATCGGCTTCAAGGCTGGAAATTTGGATGAGCCCTCAACCGATGTAGCCGACAAGTTGATCCGCAACTATGGCGACACCCGAGATATTCCGTCGATCATAGGGACTTCACGACTGGGAGTTCACCTTCGATTCGGCACCATCAGCATCCGTGAACTTGCCAGAAGGACCTTCAAATTGAGTGACAAGTATTTCAACGAACTCGTCTGGCGCGAATTCTACCAGATGATCTTATGGCATTTTCCGCATGTCACCGAACGGGCATTCAAGCCGCAATACGACCGGTTACCATGGCGCAACAACGAATCCGAATTCGAAAAATGGTGTCGTGGAGAAACCGGATATCCCATTGTTGATGCCGGCATGCGCGAACTCGCTGCCACAGGCTACATGCACAACCGCGTGCGTATGATCACAGCTCAGTTCCTGACCAAATTCCTGCTGATCGATTGGCGTTGGGGAGAGCATTGGTTTGCCAGACAGTTGTTGGACTTCGATCTGGCGAGCAACAACGGCGGCTGGCAGTGGAGTGCCGGCACAGGCGTCGATGCGGCTCCTTACTTCCGGATTTTCAACATGGACGAACAAACGAAGAAGTTCGACAAGGACTTCGCCTACATTCGCAAATGGGTTCCCGAATTCCAGGAACTCGAATACCCGCGTCCCATGGTCGAATACAAATTCGCCCGGCAGCGGTGTCTGGAGTTCTATAAGAAAGCTTTAGCTTCTTGATCAGGCTTTGACCTTTTCAAGGTCTTCCGGCGTATCGATCGACACGCTTTCAAAAGAGGTCACAGCAGCGTGGATGGTATACCCATTTTCTATCCAGCGCAATTGCTCCAATGACTCTGTCACTTCGAGATTGGTTTTGCCCAAAGCCGCAATCTCCAACAGCGTAGCACAACGATAACCGTAAATGCCGATGTGTTTGTAGTACACGGAGTGCTTCAACCATTCCTGCTCTGGAAAATTACGGTTGTAGGGAATAGGAGACCGGCTGAAGTAAATGGCCTCCTTGCTGTTATTCAGCACCACCTTTACGTTGTTGTGATTGAAGAGTTCTTCCGGAGTGGTGATTCGCTTGACAAGCGTGGCGATTTCCACATCCGGCAGCTCGAAACAGCTGCATAGCAGATCGATCTGCTCGGGATGGATATAGGGCTCATCGCCCTGGATGTTGATGACAGCATCCCAATCCCCTTTCTCGCGCTGAACGATTTCTGCACAACGGTCGGTACCGCTCAGGTGACGCGGTGAGGTCATGATGACCTGACCGTTGAACTCCTCGACGTGTTTGCGGATGCGTTCGTCGTCCGTAGCAATGATCACCTTTGATAATCGCTTGCTCTTGAGACATTGTTCGTACACGCGTTGTATCATGGAAACACCATTGATGTTCACCAAAGGCTTGCCAGGGAAGCGCGTGGAACCGAAGCGAGCAGGGATGATACCGAGGATCTTCATCGTTTCGAATAGCTTGTAAATTTAACCACTTGAAAGAAATTCACACAACGAATGTAATGAAGGATCATGCGAATACCGTGGTTCCTTCCGTGCAATTCTTGCAGATATCGATGGAGGACCTGCCACGAAGGATGGCACTGCGGAAACGATTATATGCTTCTCCCTGCCATATCTCGGCAAAGGAATTCTTTTGTAAATCACCCATGACATGCGATGCATCCTTGTCGAAACAGCAGGGCACCACTTTCCCGTCCCATGTCACCACGCACGACTGCCACATCCTCCAACAATGGTCGTCCAACCTGTTCTTGATGACAACCGTACCGTCCGACATGCGTCGATAGCGCGCGTATTTTTCTTGGGTCGGAAGCAGCGGATGATCGGCCGAAGGCTCCATCAGCTGTGCTGTCTTAAAAACAGTATGGTCGATGCCGATGGATTTCGCCAATTCCTTTGCTTCATCGAGTTGATGCTCATTGGGTCGGACAACAAGAAATTGGAAAATCGAATACGGTGTTCTGCTTGCAAGGACCTTACGGGCCCGAACAAGATTTGCCGTTCCCTGCAGGACCTTTTCCAAGGATCCACCGACACGGTATTGCTCGTAAGTGGCTTGGGTGGTTCCGTCGATCGAAATAACAAGTCGATCGAGACCGGAGCGGACGATTTCGTTCGCCTTTTCTTCATCCAAATAATGTGCGTTGGTGGAAGCCGCCACATACATGCGGTACTTTTTGGCGATCCGCACCAGTTCGGAGAAACCAGGATGCAGGAAAGGTTCTCCCTGGAAATAGAGCGTCAGGTAAGGCGTTGTGCGGTGCACCTCTTTCAGCAAACTTTCAAGCAGCGCCGGATCAAGCATACCGGTTGGGCGTGTGAAAGACCTCAAGCCGCTTGGGCACTCAGGACAGCGAAGGTTACACGAGGTGGTAGGTTCAACTGCGATTGCCAAGGGGAACGACGGATGCGTCAACCTTCCCGTCAATCTGGATTGCCAATACGACCCGACCACCCCTGCGGCATTCCACAAACGAGGAACATCGAAGGAGGATGCGATCCGTGCATTATCCCAAAATGAGGCAGTTGTCATTTCGCGTAAAAATACGATATGAAAATTAAGGGTCGATTCCCAATTTGAATCGACTGAATGCGAAACCATGGTGGACGTCATTCGTACACGGGCAAGAGTCGCAAATCCACTTGAGTGGCACGTCATTGCGACCTAATTTCGCTGACTTCAATCGTTTGATGCCATGAGGAACCTCCTATTGCTGGTCCTGCTTTCCCTGATTGCGGCTCACTCGAGTGCCCAGGATAACTGTAGTAATGCGCTATCGCTGTGTAATGGACAAACGACTACCCGCAGCACTACTGGTGCTACGCCCAGCCCCTTAACGGATCCGATACTGCATTGCGGAGATAACATCATCCACAATAACGTTTGGTTCCAATTCACCGCCATCTCCAATGGATCGGTCACCGTTTCAGTGACCAACATCAACAACAATCCAGGATTGGCGATGGAAGTGTACACGGGAAGTTGTTCGTCGTTGGTCACTACCGGCATTTGCACCACCGGAAGCAGTGCGACCGGAGGTGCTATGACAGCGAATATCCCGGTCATTGCAGGAACTACGTATTACGTGATGGTAGATGGAGAAAACGGCAACCAGGAGGCCTTCACCATCCGCGCTAATTCACAAGTCATCACAGGACTTCCGGTACCAGGAATAGATCCGCTGCCTTCTTCCGGTTGTGCTCCGTTCACCACTACACTCCAAAACACTTCGGTATTACAAGGTGGAACCAACACCACCTACTCCTGGAGAATCGACAATGGCAGTTACCTGACGGGAACCGGACTCGACACGACCGTCGATTTCAATTTCGTCGGCACGCATACCGTCGAACTTCAGGTGTGCAACCTGGAGTGCGGCTGCGTATCCATCACCAAGTTCATACAAGCACAAGATCTGGTCTCATCGATCAGCTACTCGCCATCGAGTGCCTGCTTGGGATCACCCATCACCTTCGACGGATTGGCGTCCATCAATCCTGACCCGCCATTTACCGATCCGGATGTAACCGGTTGGCAGTGGGACTTCGGCGATCCGGGGTCAGGTGGATCCAATACTGCCACCGGACAATCGGTGACCCATCAATTCGTCGGTCCGCAGACGACTTTCAATGTGCAATTGATCGTATTCGGGCTTTGCGGTCCGGATACGGTGACCCAATTGATCAATCTGAATCCCAAACCTCTTTTACAGGTTACGACACCCATCACGATTTGCGAAGGCGCGAATGCGACACTTTCTTCACTTGCACAAGGAACTACACCACCCTATACCTATGCCTGGACTGGAAGTAACGGTGCTATTCAATGTCCTGCGTGTTCCAGCACGGTTGTAAGCGGACTGGTCCAGGGCGGACCTTATACATTCGGCGTTCAAGTCACGGACGCCTCCGGATGTACCGCAGACACCACAGTGACTGTTTCGGTGAATCCACTTCCTGTTCTGAACATTGCCGATACGTTGCGGGCGTGTCTGGGTAGCACGGTCATGCTGATGCCATCCGTCATCACCGGAAACGGACCATTCAATTTTCAATGGACTCCCTCCACCGGACTGAATGACCCAACGACACAGAATCCGAATCTCAACGTATCAGGAGATGCAAGTTATTGCGTGGTAGCAACGGATGCTGCTGGTTGCAGCTCCGCACCGGCTTGCATTTTCATCGACACCCCGACGCCTCCTACGATCAGCGCATCGGTACCGACCGTGTGCGCCAGCGACCCGAATCCGCAAAACGTGTTCGAGGTTTTCGGTGCATCACCTGGCTCCTCCATCACCTGGGCCAACTCCGTCGACTACAACCTGATCAGCTTCTCGCCTTTCGACTCCACCTACATCCGAGTCGATTTTCCCCAAGGCATTGCCGGAACCTATTCGTTCACCGCCATTGTGGAAGACATCACGACCGGTTGCATCGACACGCTTCCGATTTCTTTCACTCTAAGCAACCTGAACAGCTTGGTGGTGAATGCGCCTGCTCCGGTTTGCGAAGGAACCTCAGCAACCCTTACTGCATCCGGTTCCAGCACCTATGCCTGGACTTCTTCTCCTTCTTACCCGTTCACCGACCCTTCGCTTGCAACCCAAAATGTAACGCCTGACACGACAACGCTATTCATCGTGACTGGGACGACAGGAAACTGCGTCACTACCGATACCGTCGTTTTGGAAGTTAACCCGATTCCGGTAATCGACCCGATTGCGCCTTGGCAGATCTGCGCCGGCTCATCCGTCACCATCTCCGCGACCCTTTCGGCTGGCACCGCGCCGTTGAGTTTTTCATGGTCTCCAACTGCCGGTGTTTCCGATTCTACCGCGCAGAATCCTACCATCACACCGCCTTCAGCTACGACCTACTGTGTCACTGCCACCGATGCCATTGGCTGCAGCTCGCAACCACAGTGTGTAACCATCGACTTCTATCCTCCGCCGACCATCACTCCGGCAGTGAATACGGTATGCGCCACCGATCCGACACCGCAAAACACGTTCATCGTCAATGGTACGACTGCAGGATCCACGATTTCCTGGGCCACGTCCCTGGACTATCCATTGATTGTCGCTTCCGATGTCGACTCTACGTTCATCATCGTGAATTTTCCACCGAACCAGCCTGGAACCTACGACTTCACAGCCATCGTCGAAGACATCGGAACAGGATGCATCGACACCGTGACATCCAGTTTCACGTTATCGAATCCAACGACCATCACGGTAACAGGATCCGATACCGTTTGTGCAGGCTCGACGGTCAATCTCATCGCTTCCGGAGGAACAAGTTACTCTTGGGGTGCTTCACCTGCGGTGACCTTCACCGATCCTACTCTTGCCAGTCAGTCGTTGGTATTGGATGCCACCACCAGCTTCTTTGTCGGAGGTGGCCCGGGAGAATGCAGTCTGACGGATACCTTCCTTGTATTCGTCAACCCACGTCCAACTGCCGACGTGATTCCTCCTCCGCCTTCCTGTGGTTGTGACACCTTCCTATTATCAGGCGGTTCGAATGCAGCAGCACCTACCTTCCAATGGCTTTCCTCCAATGGACTGCCGCTTACAAATCCTAACGGCACCTCCACCCTCGGTTATGGATGCAATGGGGATGCATTCACACTGTTGATCACGGATCAGCTGACCGGATGTACCAACGACTCGACTGTCATCGCAACTGCAAGGAATTCTCCGAATGCCGTCGCCAGTGTAAGTCCGACATTGATTTGTCCTGGAACGCCCACCCTGATCACGTTGAATGGCAACGGAAGTGAAACAGACTCGACGACCATTTCGTGGACCAGTTCCGATCTAGGCATTTCGATTTCAGATCCCTCCTCCCTGAATACGGAGGCCACTGTATCCAATGTCACGATATTCACCATTACAGTCACTGACACCTACGGATGCGACTCTACCGCGTCGGACACGGTATTCATCCAACCACCTCCTGGCATTGCGGCCTCTCTTCCTTTTCTCTGCGTAACGGATCCCCTTTTGCAATCGACCATTTCCATAGCAGGTACAGGCAGCGGTTCTTCTTTTGTCTGGAGCAATATCCCGCCTTGCGTGACTCCCTCGAATCCTTCGGGAGCCTCCGCGACTTTCGATTTCAGTACGTGCGGCGTGGGTAGCTACTCTTTCGATATCCTGATCACCGATCCGACAACCGGATGCGTGACCGACACCAACTGTACCGTCAACGTAATTGCGGGTGTGGTGCTGTCTTTCTCTTCGGATACAATAACGGTTTGCGAGGGCGATATCGCCACCGCTTCGGTCAGCGGAGCAAACAGCTATCTGTGGAACGATGGCACATCGAATGACACGATACAATGGAGCGGACTGACTGCAGCCGGATCCCCATATTCGTTTTCAGTCATCGGAACGGTAGGATCCTGCTCCAATTCCGATTCAGTGGTCGTCATCGTCAATCCGATCAACTCCCTGGGACCGATCCAAGGTCCGGCGGTGGTATGTTCCAATGATAGCAGTATCACCTACGTGGCTACGCCTACCGGCGGAAATTATTTGTGGGATGTCAACGGCGGTACGATCCTGAATGGTCAAGGCACAGATACCATCACTGTGGTCTGGGGTTTGGTGCTTTCAGGAACGGTTACGCTTTATGACACCTCTACAACAAGTTGTCCGGCACCACCTCAGTCGCTCCCTATCTCCATCAGTCAAAGTCCGGGTGTGCTTCCCTTGATTGCTGGAAACAGGGAAGTTTGCGACAGCACAATCGAAACATACAATGTATTCGGAGGGTCTGCCGGGTCGACCTTTACGTGGACGGTAACCAACGGTCAGATCCTGGGCAGCAATATCGGCTCAAGCATCACGGTGCAATGGCCTGATAGTGGCAGCGGGACGGTCAGTGTCGTGGAAACGAATGCAAGCGGGTGCAATGGACCTGTTCGAATAGAGTTCATCAATATCAATGATATTCCTGCTCAACCGATTTTAACCGGCGACTCCGCCCTTTGTCAGGGATCTTCTACAGCTTATGCTGTCGAGTTGCACCCCGGTGCAGGTTATGTCTGGAGCATCATTGGAGGAACTCAAACCGGATCCAGTTTTGATAACGATAGTGTCTTTGTTTCATGGCCGAATGCCGCATCTGGACAAGTCACCGTGGTAGAGACCAACGTTTTCGGTTGTAGCAGCGACCCGGTCATCCTCCCGGTCACAGTAAGTCAGCAACCTGTTGTCGACATCCTGAGCGGTACTTCATCCTATTGCCAGGACACATCCCTGCTACTTTCGGCTGATGCGCCTTATGGAACGCTCGTATGGAGCACGTCCGGCAGTGGCACCTTCAGCGATACGACGATCGCATCGCCATTATACGATGTAGGTACGTTGGATACAGGCCGCGTAGTGTTGGTTTTGACTGCAACGGGCGCTGGTTGTCCATCGGCTTCGGATTCGATTGAAATCGTTGTGTTACCCATACCGGTCATTGCCGTTACCTCCTCTGCGGACACGGTCTGCTTTGGAACAGCCGATACGTTGGCGGTGAATGGAATCGCACCGTATGGTTATTTGTGGTCGCCAGGTGGTTTAACCGATTCATCGATCTCAGTTGCCCCGCAGCAGTCGACCACCTATACCGTCATCGCCACCACGGCGGCTGGTTGCATAACAACGGACACCATAACAGTGAACGTGCTGCCGCCGGGAATCCCGGACGCAGGAGCGGACATCCTTGCCTGTTTCGGAGACCTTGTATCGTTGAATGGTACGCAAACGAATGGCACGGGTCTTCAATGGAGTACGGCAGGTGATGGACAATTCGCTCCTGCTGATACTGGGAATTCTGTGACGTACATACCCGGAGCTACGGACACCGCTTCGCGATCGAATTACATCTTCCTCACCACGACGGGAGCCTGCCTGAACCTCATCGACTCAATGATGATCACCTATGACAGCCTGCCTACGGTTTACGCGGGACGTGACACCTTGTTGACAGCCGGATTCGCAGCTGGTGTGACAATCCCGCTTCAGCCGGCAGTCACGAATGCACCCGGTGTGATTTGGAGTACCAGTGGAACAGGGTTCTTCCAGCCGAGCGACACCACTTTGAATGCGGTTTACATCCCAAGCGAGGATGATTTTTCGCTCGACTCCATCATCATCACGTTGATCAGCACCGGAGGCTGTCAGCAGGCAGGAGATGATTTCCTAATTGACATTTCGCCCTTCATCATTCCGAACGTCTTCACTCCTTACCCGGCAAGTCCTGGTAAAAACGATTTCTTCGTCATACGTGGTCTCCCCGATAAATCATGGCTGAGGGTCTATGACCGTTGGGGCAAACTGGTTTTTGAAAGCACGGATTATCGCAACAACTGGGATGCAGCCAATCTTGAAGCGGAGACCTTTTATTACATATTGGTATCGACAGGCCGTGATTTCCACGGATGGGTACAGGTGATACGAGAAGATTAAGGCGATCAGCTCTCCCTCACCATGAGTCGCTCGGCCAATTGGCGAAGTGGTGCTTTACGCTCCTCCGTTTGAGGAATGGCATCCAATGACTCCAGTGACGCAGTAAAAAAGCGATCAAGTGCTTCTTCTGCCTTTTCACGCACACCGAGTTTTTCAAAAATGGATTTCACTGCACGGACTTTTGAAAAAGGTTCGAAGTCCTTTGCCTTAAGCCACGTGTTCAGCTCCTCCAAGGAGTGCATATCGGCTGAATCGATTGCCGTGAGGAGCAGGTACGTTTTCTTGTTTGCGATGATATCGCCACCTACCTGCTTACCGAATTTCTCAGGATCGCCATAGGCGTCGAGCACATCGTCGTGGAGTTGGAACGCTATTCCCAGCTGTTTTCCGAAATGGTAGAGCCGGTCGGCATCTTCTTTTGACGCTCCTCCCAGCAGGGCACCGATACGAAGCGACGACCCCAGCAATACAGCGGTCTTGAGTCCGATCATTTCGATATAATCGGGAATCGTGACATGCGACTGGGTTTCGAAATTCATATCCAATTGCTGGCCTTCACATACTTCGATAGCGGTTTGGAAAAAGTCGTCGAGTACCGCACGATGATGACGCGGGTCTGTCTGCATCATCAACTGACAGGCTTTAACGAACATGGTGTCGCCTGAAAGAATGGCGATATCCGGATTCCAACGTACATGAACCGTCTGCTGACTACGACGAAGCGGTGCTTTGTCCATGATATCGTCGTGCAGTAATGTGAAGTTGTGAAAAACCTCGATGCCCAGCGCCGGACCGATTGCGTCTTCGGTGCGTCCACCGAAAAGCTCATTGGCCATCAGCAGCAAAGCTGGGCGCATCCGCTTGCCTCCCAATCGCAGCATGTAGCGTATCGGCTCATACAATTCAGAGGGCCGATCACTGAAGGATAGCTTTTCCAATTCTGACTCGACCAGTTGCTGGTAATGACGAGGATCTTGCATAGCACGAAAGTAATGAAACTAGGGCAGGCGGATGTGGCTGTAAAATCCAAACTCACTTAGGAAGCCAGCACGTTGGACGTCTGAAGGATCTTGCGGATACCCTCTTCCAACGGAGTGAAATCACGTCCAAGCAGTGACTTCATTTTGGTCACATCGGGCTTACGACGCGTCATATCACCTTCTTTCAGTGAAGGGAGGTGAACGATCTGTGAACGGGAACGCGTGATACGTATGATCGTCCTGGCAAGGTCGAGTACGGAAATCTCGTGATCGGTTCCGATGTTGCCTACGTCGTTCACCAGTTCGTTGTTGTAAAAAGCATTGGTCGTGGCGTCCAGATGATCTTCGATGAAACAGAAGGTGCGCGTCTGTGAACCGTCACCGTAAATGGTGATGTCCTTGTCTTTCAAGGCCGCATGAATGAAGCGCGACACCACGAAATCGGTGCTTTGCTTGGGTCCATATGTGTTGAACAGACGAAAGATGGTGAAATCCAGATCATACTCCCGCTTGAAAGATCTCAGATAGGCCTCGCCGACGTTTTTCACGATGGCATAAGGCAGTCTGGAGTTCAAGGGAGTGGTATGCTCATTCTGAGGATACTCGACGGGCTCACCGTACACCTCGGACGAAGAGGTGAAGAATATCCTTTTCACACCTGTATTCTTAGAAAGGTTGAGTACGTTTTCGATACCCTTGATATCGTTCAGCACCATGACCGGATTGGCCAAGGTACGCTTGACTCCGACCAGTGCGGCATAATGGAATACGTAGTCGAACTGGAATGCGCTGAAGATGCTGGCGATGTCATTGAACACATTCACATCCGCCTTGATGAACTTGACGTTTTGATGGACGGAGCGAGGAACCTTGATGTGTGAACCTGTAATAAGGTTATCGACGATGACCACCCTGTTGGCCGGATCGGAAGCGAGACGCTCAGCGAGGCTGCTGCCGATGAATCCGGCACCGCCGGTAATTAGGATGGATCTGCTCATGGTTACTGTCGACAGAGGGCCTTTCGGAAAGGAACCGAAAGAACGAAGGGTGAAAAATCACGTTCGCTTCGTAAAAATACGACATAACCCATTCGGGGGCAAGCCCGATTCCGTCATAAAAAAGCAATTATTGAAGCAATGACAGCAAATATCGCCCGTATCCGCTCTTTACAAGGGGCTCAGCCAATGCTTTCAACTGATCAGCACCGATAAAGCCCATCCGGAAGGCTATCTCTTCAATACAACCGATTTTAAGGCCTTGTCGGTCTTCTATCACCTGAACGAATTGGGAAGCCTGCATCAAGGATTGGAATGTTCCTGTGTCCAACCAGGCAGTGCCCTTGTCGAGGATGCCGACTTTAAGCTTTCCATCCTGCAAGTAACGCTTGTTGACATCCGTGATTTCATATTCACCGCGGGCGCTGGGCTTCAGTGATTTTGCCACCTGAACGACCGTGTTGTCATAAAAATACAAGCCAGGCACCGCGTAGTTCGATTTAGGCCGAGCTGGTTTCTCTTCAATGGAAATGGCATTGCTGTCCTTGTCGAACTCGACCACTCCGTACCGCTCCGGATCGCTGACGTGATAAGCGAAAACCACACCTCCCTGAGGATCTATGTTGTCTTGCAGCAACTGCTGCAATCCGGTGCCGTAAAAGATATTGTCACCGAGGATGAGCGCTACTTTATCCTTGCCGATGAACTCCTCACCGATCACGAAGGCTTGCGCGAGTCCGTTCGGCACTGCCTGCTCGGCATACGAAAAACTGCAGCCTAAGGCAGCTCCATCCCCCAACAAGCGACGGAACGCAGGAAGGTCATGCGGTGTGGAGATGATCAATATTTCCCTGATGCCGGCCATCATGAGTACCGACAACGGATAATAGATCATCGGCTTGTCATAGATGGGCATGAGCTGCTTGCTCATGGCCAACGTGATTGGATGAAGTCGGGTGCCTGAGCCTCCGGCAAGGATGATTCCTTTCATATCTCCATTAATAAGATTTCACACACAAATGTATGGCGGTGTTCAATCCGCACGCTCATCGTCAAGATAATTGTCCCAGCCCTCTCTCCTCACTTGCAAATCGCCTAATTCCACGTCTTCATCCTCATCGAATACCTGTATGAGCGGTTCTTTCAGGAAAGCGCGGGTGATCAATCGCTTTTGAAGCGTCATGAGCAACGTCGGCAGGAAGATCAGGTTCGAGCACATGGCAATCAGCAGCGTGACAGAAATGAGAATCCCCAGCGCGGAAGTTCCTCCAAAGGAGGATACCGAGAAAATGAAAAATCCGCTGAACAATATCACAGCCGTATAAATCATGCTGATGCCTGTTTCCTGGATGGTAAGTGAGACGGTGCGCGAAATGCTGCCGCCGAACTTCCTCATTTCCTGTCGGTACTTGGTCAGGAAATACATGGTGCCATCGCTGGCGATGCCGAACGCGATACTGAAAATGAGTATCGTGGAGGGCTTTAAAGGGATACTGAAGAAGCCCATGAAGGCCGCAGTGAGCATGAGCGGAACCATGGAGGGTATCAATGCGATGATGACCATTCGGACCGACATGAACAGGAAGAACATGACACTGCCGATCAACAAGATGGCCAACAGGATGCTCTCCTTCAGGTTCAAAAGCAGGTAATCGTTGTTCTTCAGGAAAATGATGGAATTGCCCGTGAGGTTCACACGGTAATCAGCCGGATCGAATATGCTGTCGATGCGCGGCTTCAGCTCCTCAAGCAGGGATTTCATTTTTACCGAACCGATATCCGACACCTGCACGCTGATGCGTGTGATGCTGTTGGTACTATCGATGATCGAACGGAACATCCGCTGATTGCCTTTGGCCGAGCCGGCATACGAACGAAGTCGGGAAAGCTCCTGGATGTTGGGAAGTATATACCTTTTCGGATCACCGTCATTGAGACCCTGGTATGAGAACTTGATTCCTTCAGCAACCGATACGGGTTCGGAAAAAACCGGGTACTGGGCCAACATCTTCTGTAGCCGATTGATCTTGTACAAGGTCTTCAACTCCAAAGCACCGCCCTTCCGGTGTGTGTCGATGGTGATTTCAAACGGAAGAACACCCCTGAAATTGCTTTCGAAGAATTTAAGGTCTTGGTAGATGATGTCCTTCTTCGGCAGATCGTCGACCACGAAACCGACGGTGGTGATCTTGCTCATGCCATACAGGCTGATAACGATTACTGCGCCTACTATTCCGTAGACCCTCCACCTGTATTGATGCACCCACCGATCGATCCGCTTGAGTATCTTCTGGAGGCCTCTTCGATCCAGGTGCTTTATCTGACGATCGGAAGGTGGCGGTAGAAAACTGAAAACGATCGGAATAAGAACCAGCGAAATGATGAAAGTCAACATCACATTGAGCGACGTGATGATGCCGAACTCGGTCAACACTTCACTGTGTGTGAACGCGAACACCAGGAAGCCGAGTGAAGTGGTGACATTGGCGAAAAAAGTCGACGCTCCGATCCGATAAATGGTTCTGGCGAGGGCTTTGACCTGGTTACGGTGCTTCTGATATTCCTGCTGGTACTTGTTCAGCAGCAGGATGCAATTGGGTATGCCGATGACGATGATCAGCGGTGCCAGCAGCGAAGTAAGGATGGTGATCTTGTATCCGATCAGCACCATCGTTCCGAACGACCATATCACGCCGAAGATGACTACGATCAAAGGGAAGAGAACCGCTTGCACGCTTCTGAAAAAGAGAACCAGGATCAATGCGGTGATAAGCAATGCCAGGGCGACGAACAGTTTCATCTCTCCCGCGATCTTGTCAGTGACCGCAGTCCTGATGTAAGGCAAACCGGAATAGTGTAGCTCTACACCGTTACGCACAGCGAACGAATCCGCCATCTCCTTGATATGCCTGACAGTGAAAATCCTGCCCTTCGTATTGAGCTTGGCCTGGTCGAAGGTGATGGCCATCAAGGTGGTATTGGTCTCCGCATTGAAAAGAAGTCCTTCGTAAAACGGAAGGGAACTCAATACGGTCCGAAAGCTGTCAACCTCCGACTGGGATGTAGGGCAGTTGCGGATGACCGGAACGAAATCGAGCTGCTGCAAACTGTCGTTCCTGATCACGGTAAAGGCTCGAGAAATGGAAAGCACTTCCTGGATTCCCTCTACCCCTTTGACATCTTCCGTGAGCCGGTACCAATCCGAGAACAGTCGCTGCTGCCAGATACTATCGCTTCGGAAACCGATGACCATGACGGTGCCATCCTCGCCGAATTGACGCTTGAACTTCAAATAACTTGCATAGGTAGAATCACTTTCGGGCAGGATCTTGGCACCTTCGTAGCTGAGCTGGACTTTGGTGGCCATGAAGCCCATGAAGCCCGTGGTAATCAGCAATACCACCAACGTGGCGACACGGTAACGAAGTATGATTCGGGCTGCTGCTTCTAACATCGCGTTTAAAACGTCCTAAAAGTAGTATAAAACAGCGGTAACAGGGGTGCGCCCGCAGACAATCGCTGCAAAAAAAAGAGCCGCCCCGAGGGACGGCTCCGATAAGTAAGCTCAAGAGGATTAGGAGAGGTGCTTGTTGACAAGCTTGGTCATTTCGAACATATTGACCGTCTTCTTGCCATTGAACACTTTCTTCAGGTTATCGTCAGCGTTGATGTTACGCCTTTCTTTAGCATCCTGAAGTTTGTTCTTCTTGATGTAAGCCCACAGCTTCTTGGTGACTTCCGTGCGAGGGATTGGCTTGTTACCCACGATAGGATGGAGAGCTACTCCAGGAGTCATGGGCTTCATGAACGCGGCATTCGGCTTGCGCTTGGTTTTGCCGGTTGATTTCTTGGCGGCCTTCTTGGCGGCCTTCTTCACAGCCTTCTTCGCAGCTTTCTTGGCTGGGGCTTTCTTCTTAGCTTTTTTAGTTGCCATTGTTTATGGTTTTTGGTTATTCGATGACACAAATCAACGAATGAAATCATTCGGTTCCTCCCATGGAAAACAGAAGTTATCCACAGTGGAACCGTTGGTTAACTGCCCGACGACACTGCGATTTTCATAGGAGAAATCACGCACAGAGAACCGCTGCTACTGCCGCCAGCGAAGGACTTTCCATGGGAGAAAATCGCTGAATATGGCTTCTGTTAAGGGTTTCAGAGGCGAACTGCACTATCATAGAGCAGGAAATGAAATCACCCCGGCGCATCCTGCACTGCGAAGAAGTGATCGCATGCACATCACCAGGCTGTGCCTGATTTGTTAATTGCGCTGATGGAACGAACAAGACAAAGTTGTCAGGAGACATGACTTGTGGACGCAGCGGTATTTTCATAACTTGGTGACTTCATCCAACGGATGAATTCCCATGCGTGAAACTGCTTACATACTGGTCGTCGACGACGAACCTGACCTGGAGTTGCTCATACGCCAGCGTTTCCGCCGTAAGATCCAGGAAGGCCTCATCGATTTCGATTTTGCCATCAACGGGGAAGAGGCGCTGAAGAAGCTATCAGAAAGCGGCAGGGTGTATGAAGTGGTCTTGACCGACATCAACATGCCGGTCATGGATGGACTGACCCTGCTGGCCCGTATCAAGGAACAAGAAGGGCCCTACAAAGCGGTCGTGGTCAGTGCCTATGGCGACTTAGAGAATATCCGTACCGCCATGAACCGCGGCGCTTTCGACTTCATTACCAAACCTATCGATTTCTCCGACCTGGAAACAACCATCGAAAAGACGATCAATGAAGTCAGACTCATCAGAAGAGGTATCGATGCGAGCGAACGGTTGGAAAGCACCTTGGTAGAAAAGGAAATAGCCGAGCTGGAGAAAGACAAAGCCATGCAGAGCGAACGCTTCAAACAGCAGTTCCTCGCCAACATGAGCCACGAGATCCGCACACCGATGAATTCCATCGTCGGACTCACCAACCTATTGATGAAGACGTCGCTCGACCAGCAGCAGAGCCGCTACCTGGATGTCATCCGGAAATCATCCGAAAACCTGCTGGTGATCATCAACGCCATCCTGGATATTTCCAAGATCGAGGCAGGTAAGATGGTGTTCGATCACGCTCCTTTTTCTCTGCCCGATCTGCTGGAACTGTTGTATGAGACCATGTCTATCCGGTCCTCCGAAAAAAAATTGCAACTACGTTTCGAATGCGCTCCGGACGTTCCTGAAATCATGGTAGGCGATCCTGTCCGACTCAATCAGATTCTGACCAACCTGATTGGAAACGCCATCAAATTCACGGAAGAAGGATATGTATCCTTGTCCGTTGTGAACGTTGTTCCAGGAACAGACCGTTGTTTGCTGGAGTTCATCGTCACAGACACGGGTGTTGGGATCGAAGAAACACTGCTCGATAAGATCTTCGAAAGTTTCTCCCAAGCGTCAAGCGAAACCAATCGCCGGTTCGGAGGCACCGGTCTTGGCCTTACCATCTCCAGGCAACTGATCGAACTCCTGGGAGGCTCCATCATGGTCCAAAGCGAACTTGGAAAAGGCGCCACATTCTCTTTCCGTATCCCCTTCGACATCGGCGAAGCGGAAGAGCCTACCCGTTCGTTCGACTCGGTCACCCGAAAGGAAAATCTCCTGCAATCGATTTCCATACTCTTGGTCGAGGACAACCAATTCAATCAGATAGTAGCCATCGACACCCTGAAAGACCTTTTCGGCGATATCCGGATCGATGTAGCCGAAAACGGCGCTGTCGCGCTGGAGCTGTTGACATCGAACGAGTATGATCTCGTGCTGATGGATATCCAGATGCCGGTAATGGATGTTCCGTTTCCCTTCAGGCAGTTCACTACGGATCCTGCTGGTGGCTTCGAAACCATCCATTACCGGCATCTGGATATCCATCAGCACGAGATC
>JBJTRB010000133.1:0-5103 GCA_046075925.1 Bacteroidota bacterium
TTCGTGATAACGGCAGCAATGCCGTTGCCAGTATCCTCACTTCGTCTCGCGACCCGTTCGTTTCCGCATCCATTTTCAACTTCAGTGCTGCACGCTTCCGCATCCGTGGCTATGATGATGACAACTTCGTCACGTTGATGAACGGATTGCCACTCACCGACCTTGCGAATGGCCGGACGTTGTTCAATACCTGGAGCGGACTGAACGATGTCGTCCGTAACCGAGAGAATTCGATCGGTATGGCCCCTAGCGGTTATGCTTACGGTGGTGTAGGTGGGGCTTACTATATCGACAGTCGCGCCTCGAAGCAACGTCGTCAGCTGCAGGTCACGTATTCTGCATCCAACAGAACCTACGACAACCGCTTGATGGTGACCTGGGGATCGGGAATCCTGGACAAGGGCTGGTCGGTCTCCCTCTCTTACTCCAGAAGATGGGCGAATGAAGGATTCGTGCGCGGAACCTTCTACGACGGCAACTCGATCTTCGGATCCGTTGAAAAGCAGATCAGCTTGAACCACTCCATTTCTCTCACCGGATTCGGATCATTCACCAACAATGGACGTACCGCTCCGGCCATACAAGAGATGTTCGATCTTGCGGGAACCAATTATTACAATCCGTTGTGGGGCTTCCAGAACGGTCAGGTACGTAATTCTTCCGTTGCTCGCAGTATCAACCCGGTACTCATTCTCGAACACGATTGGAAAATCGACGACAACTCCAGTCTGCGCACCTCAATCGGAACCAACAACGGCAGCTACAAAGTTTCCGGACTCGATTGGTACGAAGCATCCGACCCTCGGCCTGACTACTACCGCAACCTACCCAGTTACGATCCTTTCGGTGGAGAAGACAGCGCATCTTATGCCTTCTATTCGGATCAGATCCGCCAGAACCTGATGAGTGGCGAAGCGGCTAGACAGATCCAGTGGGACCGCTTGTATGAAGCCAACCATCTGAACGATACGGTCTTCAACGGCGTTTCCGGAAGATGGGCGAAATACATTTTGAGCGACCGCGTCATCGACAACAGTCGTATTTTCTTCAACAGCCTTTACTCCAGCATCCTGAGTGATAACATCACACTGAATGCCGGACTTTCCTATCAATATCAGAAAACTGATTACTACCGTGTCGTCAACGATCTGCTCGGAGCCGACTTCTATGTCGACCTCAACCAATTCGGTGACCTGAACAATACCGGCGACACGAACCTGATCCAGAACGACGTAAATAATCCGAACCGTATCGTGAAGGTCGGCGATCGTTACGGCTACGACTACACTTCCTACATCGGCAAAACCAATGTATGGGCACAAGGGATTTTCCGCTATGACCGATTCGACTATTTCATCGCGATGAATCTCGGCACCTCCACATTCCAGCGCGAAGGACATGTCCGAAACGGCATCTTCCTGAACGATTCGTACGGCCGTTCGGTGCGCAAGGGATTCACGACGCAAGGCGCCAAGGTTGGTACCACCTACAAGTATGATGGCAGAAATTACTTCCTGTTGAATGCTTCTTTCCAGACACGGGCACCTTACTTCGAGAATGCTTTCGTTTCACCCAGCACCCGCAACCTGCTCGTGCAGGGCTTGACCGTGGAATCGATCTACTCTGTTGAAGGTGGATACCAATTGAAGGCGCCTCGCTTCAAAGCGAAAGTGATGGGCTATATCACGCAGTTCAAGAACGGTACCGACACGCGTCGATTCTGGCACGAAGAGTTCAACAGCTTCGTCAACTATTCCCTGACCGGAATCGACAAGCGTCATGTCGGACTCGAAATCGGTGCTGATGCGAATCTCGGTCACGGACTAAGCGCCATCTTCGTAGCCTCCATCGGCGAATTCGTCTATAACTCACGTCCGCTCGGCACAGCCACTCAGGACAACAAAGACACGATTCTGATTTCCGGAGAGACCATTTACATGAAGAATATCCGTGTCGCCAACGGTCCACAGCAAGCTTTCACAGCAGGACTGAATTACCGTTCACCGAAATTCTGGTTCGCCAACGTGAACCTCAATTATTTCAATCATATCTACACGGATGTGAATCCTGCCCGCAGGACTCTCGGCGCATTGGAACTGGTTGATGCCGGTTCCGAGAAGTGGGTCGATATCCTGTCTCAGGAAAGGATGGCTGGCCAGTTCACGCTGGACGCATCCTTCGGTTATTCATGGAGATTGAATAATAAGTTCGACAAACTCAAACGACCCACTTACCTCAATGTGAATCTGGGGTTGAACAACATCCTCAATAACACGAATCTGAGAACCACTGCGTTCGAACAGCTTCGTTTCGATTTCACCGATAACAACCCGATGAAATTCCCGCCGAAATATTCTTATGCTTTCGGCACCACGTTCTTCCTGAACATCGTCCTCCGAATGAATTGATCCATTACCAGAAACAAAACAACCCCTCATAAGATGAAAAAGCAATTAGTAAGTATCCTGACCATCCTGCTGGTCGGCTTCCTTTCCACCACGTTCACCTCTTGCGTGAAAGAGGACTATGATCAGCCTGAAACAGCCAACATCGATCCTGCTCTGACTGTGACGCACACCTTGGCGCAGGTGAGAGCACTGGCTACCTCAGCTACCCCGATCGCACTGCCGGACACCATGATCCTGGCAGGCGTTGTAACGGCCGACGATGAATCAGGGAATTTCTACAAAGAGATGGTGATCCAGGACTCCACCGCCGGTGTCAGCATCCTGCTCGACCTTTCCAACTACAACACGAATTACCCGATAGGACGCAGGGTGTTCATCAAATGCAAAGACCTTTACGTTGCCAAAGACCAATACGGAACCGTTGAAATCGGTGTGCCCAATGCAGGCGAGGTGGGTAGGATCCCGGGAGGACTGGTTTCTCAGTATCTCATCCCAGGTAAATGGGATCTTCCGTTGCCTATTCAAACGACCACCCTGGCCAACCTGAATGCCAACATCGAAGACTACATCCAAAAGATCGTCAACATCCAAGGAGTCGAATTCCAAGTGCAGGACATGGGAATCGTTTGGTCTGCTGCTGGCAGTTACAACCGTACGTTGAAAGACTGTGGCACTCAGGAACTGGTGGTTTATACCAGCAGTTACGCCAACTTCGCTTCCAAACTCACTCCGAATGGAAAAGGTAACATTACCGGAATTATCAAGGTATATGGTTCGAGCGGCGAATTGATTGTCCGCAATGAGTTGGACGCCGATATGAAAGGTGCAACTTGCGATAGCGCATTGGCTAACGCTGTTGAGATTTCCATCGACAGTCTGCGCTCCGTTTTCACCGGAACCACTACCTCCGCTCCTACCGGAACCAAGATCATCGGAACAGTCATCTCTGATATCTCTGGAAGCAACCTGGACACCAAGAACATGGTCATACAGAACGGAACAACTGGTATCGTTGTACGTTTCACCAGTGCTCACCCTTTTGCTGTAGGAGACCAAGTTCAAGTGATTGTATCAGACCAGGAAGTCTCCGAGTACTATGGATGGTTGCAGGTCAATAACGTACCCAACGGCTATGCTACCAAGATCGGCACCGGAACAGTCACCCCACGCACCGCAACCATTTCGGATGTCCTGGCCAATTTTGACGCATGGGAATCTACGCTTGTCACCATCAGCGACGTCACTATCAGCGGCGGCACCACGGTCGGAAATTATGGAGGCAATACGACCCTGACGGATCCTACCGGAACTCTGGCCATGTACACGCGCAGCAGTGCGACATTCTCCACAACTGCTTATCCTACCGGAGCAGTCGGTGTGACCGGTATCCTTTCCGAATATTCTCGGACCGCTTACACCCCGCAGTTATTGATGCGTACCGCTGCAGACGTGCAGTAATCGAAACGCTTGTCACTTGAAAACCCTGAAGGATCCCTTCAGGGTTTTTTTATTCATGCACAGTGGAGAGAAACGTCTCTACTACCGAAACAAATTCCGAAGGACGCTCGATGTGAACACGATGCCCGGCACCTGTCACATCCATGAACGAAGCAGTAGGACAAACCGAACGGATAGCAAGGATGTCCGCGTCGGTGATATAATCGGACAATGTTCCTCTGACAAAGAGCAAGAAAGCACTGGGATCACTGTGGAGGTCTACTTGAGCGCCTACTTCATGTATGGATGCGGATATCGAGTCCAAATCGAATCGCCAGGCCAATCGATCACTTGTTGCCCAGTAAAGATTCTTTGCAAGGAATTGGACATTCCCCTCATCCGAGAGGCGATCTCTTAAAACCGCTTCAACCGATTTTCGTGAAGTATGGATATTGAAATCCACCGCCTTCAACGCTTCGACCACTTCAGCGTGACGAAGCGGGAATCCGCGCGGACCGATATCGACGATGATCCGTACTCGTGCCGAAGAGGGATGTGTTCCGGCATGTCTCAGGACCGTTTTTCCTCCCATGGAGTGTCCTATCAGAATCGGATCGTGAAGTGAATGGTCGAGTAAATACTCCTGAAGATCTTCCGCCATCACGCTGTAATTGAACGCCGGTTCGTGCGGACTACGTCCGTGATTTCGGGCATCAAGAAGGTGTATTTGAAATCCTTTTGCGGCAAATGTGTTGGCGAATGTGATCCAATTATCCCCTGAACCGAACAACCCGTGCAGGATCACCATCGGCTTGCCGGAGCCGATCACCTTTGCGTACAACTTCATGCCTTGGGTGCTTTGCGGAGCTCGCGCAAATAAAGCTGCACGGTATTCTGTAATCCGAAATAAAGTGCATCCGCCACGAGTGCATGACCGATGCTCACTTCGTCCAATCCTTTCACTTGTTGTGCAAAGAATCCGAGATTTTCCAAGCTGAGATCATGTCCTGCATTCACACCGAGTCCGAGTCCGGTTGCGCATCTTGCTGCATCGATATAAGGCGCTACTGCCACAGCCGCGTCCTTGGAATAATGTGCTGCATATTGCTCGGTGTATAACTCCACGCGATCGGTTCCGGTTCGTGCAGCATGTTCGATCATCTTCCTGTCAGGAGCGATGAAAATCGATGTCCTGACACCGAAACCTTTTATGGTACTGATGATGTCTTTGAGCAATTCGGCGTGCCTGACCGTATCC
>JBJTRB010000134.1:0-2583 GCA_046075925.1 Bacteroidota bacterium
TACGCACCAGTAACACCGGTGTAGTCGGATAAAGACTATCCAATGTTTTTCGGTCCGGATAGGAATGATCCATCCAATCGTTTTGATCCCAGCCACGGCCAAGTAGCCATTCGAAGCGGTTTTGTTTTGAAAAGGCTTCGAGTGAATCAAGGATGGCTTGAAAAGATGTTGTTCCAGTCAGGTCGCATTTCATCAGATCGCTGGCATAGCCGAAAAAATGGCAATGCGCATCAATGAAGCCAGGAAAAACCGCTTTGCCTTGCAAGTCCTTCAACGTATCGCTGCTGAACCTGTCCAGTATCTGATGGTCGTTTCCGGTTGCTATTATCTTACCATCCCGAATAGCCATTGCCTGTACGGTTGAGAATTGCCCGTCTACCGTGTAAATGGTTCCATTGAAGAGGATGAGGTCGACCTGCTGCCTTCCGCAAGAAGCTGCCAGAATCAGCAATAAAATCCATGAGGTTTTTGCCAGAATAGAACTGATGCGCAAGCCGAAAAGTTGTCGATTAATAGCCGTAAAGAGGACCGATTTCACATGAAATCTTCGCCCAAAATCACGTTCTTGTGTATCCATAATCCTGAATTGATATGATATTGAAGCCTGTCAGGCCTGTTTTCAAAAGATTCCGCAAGCCGATTATTGCAATCGTATTGGCTGCGACTGCATTGTTTTCTTTCCGGGCTGTTGATGATTACTACTTCGAAGTTAGCAAGAACCTCGACATCTTCACTACCCTTTTCAGGGAAGTGAACACTTATTATGTCGATAGTGTCGAACCGGGTCGACTCATGAAGTCCGGAATCGATGCCATGTTACGCACACTCGATCCCTACACGGTCTTCATTCCTGAAAGCGATATTGAAGACTACAAAATGACCCATGTCTCAGCCGAATATGGCGGCATTGGTGCACTGGTGCATGCCCGCGATGGTGAAATCGAGATCAGTGAACTTTACGAAGGTTTCCCTGCTCAGAAAGCAGGACTGCAGGTAGGTGATAAGATCCTTTCCGTGAATGGAGTTGCCACCAAAGGCAAGAAGGTCGACCAAGTAACCGATGTCATGAAGGGACAACGTGGTACTACGGTCCGACTCACTGTGCGAAGGGCGGGAGTTGAGCAACCGATTGAAAAGTCCATCGTTCGGGATGAAATAAAATTCAAGAATGTACCGTATTACGGCATGGTCGGTCCCCATACTGGATACATCCGCCTTACTCAGTTTCTTGAAAACTCCGCCCAGGAGGTGAGAGAGGCGTTGGTGGAGCTAAAGAAGAACCCTGCCATGACTTCCCTGGTGTTCGATCTGCGCGGCAACGGCGGCGGGTTGCTACGGGATGCCGTGGATATTGTCAATCTCTTCGTCGGCGATAACCAGAAGATCGTTTCCCAGCGAGGAAAAATCAAGGAGATGAATATGGAGTACACCGCATCGAAGCCTGCCGTGGATCCTGACATTCCGATTGTCGTACTCATCGATCGTCGATCCGCTTCTGCGTCCGAGATCGTTTCGGGTTCTTTGCAGGAGCTTGATCGTGCAGTGCTTGTCGGCCAGCGGTCGTTCGGTAAAGGACTTGTGCAGCAGACCTACAATCTCTCCTATAATACCTTGTTGAAAGTCACCATCGCGAAATATTATACGCCCAGCGGAAGGTGTATCCAGGCATTGGATTACTCCCATCGTTCTTCTCAGGGCGATGTCGCCAAAGTGGCGGATTCGCTAATCAGTGAATTCAAGACTTCCAAGGGTCGGTCAGTTTTCGATGGCAGTGGTGTTTACCCCGACATCTACCTCGACCCGTCATATTATAGCCCGGTGCTTATTTCACTGCTTGAGAATTTTCAGGTATTCGATTATGCCAATCAGTACTATCGTAATCACACCTCCATTGCGGCTGCAACCGAATTCAGATTAAGCGATGCCGAGTACGACGACTTCGCCGGGTTTCTCCAAGGCAAGAAATACGATTATGTGGATGGCAGCGAAAAGCAGTTGGAAGTGCTGAAAGAGTCTTTGGAAAAAGACAAGCATTTCGACAAGCTGAAAGGCGCCTATGAATCCATGAAGGCTGAGATGGCTGCCAATAAGAAAAACGACCTGATAAATCACCGCCAGGAGATCCGTGAAGTGTTGGAGGAGGAAATCGCATCCAGATATTATTTTGAAAAAGGTCGTACCGAAACCGGTCTGAGAAACGACCCTGAACTACGCCGTGCCTTGGAGGTACTGGCCGATAAGGCCATCTATTCATCCATTCTGAGAGGCGATGGCCAGTACAAAGTGATCGGCAAGCCAGGCAGTGAGGCGTATGTGAAAGCCAAGCGAGAGCGGGAAGAGTCGGAAGAATAAACCCTGCTTTTCCAGCTATCTCATTTTGTTTAATTTCGTGAAAATAGATTTCCTCCAGCCATGGGACGCATATTCGAGAAACGTAAGCATAAGATGTTCGCCAGATACGATCGGATGGCCAAGGCCTTCACGCGTATCGGTCGTGAAATAGCCATCGCGGTAAAAGCCGGCGGCGGAGATCCGGAATACAATCCAAGACTTCGTACAGCTGTCGCAAATGCCAAGGGTATT
>JBJTRB010000135.1:0-3253 GCA_046075925.1 Bacteroidota bacterium
CACTCGATAACGAATTCAAACGTATTGACATCGTCATTATACAGCACCAACTCACGCTCACGTACTGTGACTTCTTCGTGCTGCAACACTTCTTCACCTGCGGTACCGGCCAAACTGTCGAACATGTTCATCGTGGAATTCATTTATGTAAAAATACGGAACGATTCATTACCGGTCAACGGCCTGAGCCTTTTCGTGCCGACACCAAAGAAATGCGCTTACCATCCTGGAAGGCGACCACGAAGGCATCCTTCACACCGCGCTGAACCGCCTGCTCTTTCGCAGCTACAGCGGCATTGAAGTCGGTGTATTTTCCTGCATAGAATATCTGCAATCCACGCTCGTCCTTTTCACGATCGATTCCTTGGTCGGAAATCTTCAGGAAGGCATCCACCACATCAAATGGAACGTTCTGCCGGAAAGCACCGATCTGGACTCGGTAAACCACTCCTTGCTGGTCCATCAACGGACCGGGTGATTCGGTGATGTTGGCATCGACCGTGGGAGGCGGAGGCGCCGCCACTTTCACCACCTGCTGAACAGGTTTTTTGCGGGCATCAGCTGGTATGGCGATTCGATTACCATCCTTATAAGCAACGATGAAGGCATCCTTCACACCCGCTTGTATGGCTATCGATCGCATGGAATCGGCGGATTGGTAATCCACGAAACGACCAGAAGTGAATCGATACAGGCGCTCGCGGATGATTTCTGTCTGCAAAGGCTGAAGAGGTGCCAAAGCTGCCGGCGCCACATCGGTCTTGTACACGCCGACCTGCACCGCATACTCGATTGCACCTGTAGTGGTTTCCGCAGAGGCAATTCCGGCCGGACCGATTGACGGTTCGGTTGTGCCAAAAAATCCTTGCTCATCCGCATCCTTGCCTTTCGGATAGCGTGAAGCGACGATATCCAATTTTCTCAACTCGGCCGTCTCTTCCCTCGAAGCCGATGCATAAGCTGTTTTTTCAAGAGAGCCGCTGTTGTTGATCATGGAATAAGCCTGGGATAGAGAAACACGCTTTCCGTCCAGGTAAGCAACCACGAACGCGTCCTTGAAGCCGATGCGGCGCATCTCCTTCTTCACCAGATTGGCCGGCTCGAACGCCCTGAATACACCGATGCAATACCGTATCCATCCCGGTCTGGAATTTTCGGCGGTCAACGGCCTTAATCCTCCGAAGGTGCTTTCCGGAATCGGCTTGCGAAAAGCTCCGATCTGGACTTTGAATACGAGTCCTTGCGGCAGCGGAGGATCACGTGGAATGGGCTGCTCAGGAGTATACGCTGCAACTCCATCTTGGATTGTTGATTTCAATACCAGCGGCTCTCCACCGATTTCAGTCGTAGCCATTTCATCCGTAACAAGCAGTCCGGACGAACCAGCAACCGGTGCTTGCGGATTATTGATGGTCAATGACTGAGCTTCCTGCGTCATTGCTTCGACCTCGCTGGTCATTTTCTGTGCTTCCTGATACTTTCTTCGAGCTGCCTCTTCATTAGCGACCGATAACTCCTTCAACGTTTCAGCCTGACCAAGCAATTCAATCCTTCTGACAGAATCGGTTGCTTCATCTGCCGCCTTCAAGGTTGCCAGGTAGGTTTCGCGAGCCGTCACCGCTTCTTTGTTCAATCGTACCGCCTCCGAAAAAGCATCAATGGTCGCCTGTCGGCCTGCTTCCGCTTGCTCATTCAACTCACGATAGCGTTGCTCGTCCTGCTCAGAAGCGAATTGCGTGGACACACCTTGTTCAGGAGCAGATTCCGGAACAGCGACGCCTTCGGACTTCCGAGTTCGTTGTGCATCCTCCTTTTCATTTTCCATAGCCGCTTCAGTAGCACGCTTAGGCGCGGAAACGGTTGCAGATGAAACTGCAGTCTTGTCAGCAACAGACTTAGAACCAGTCGCAGGCTGTTTTGATGCGCGATCAGAAGTAGCCGCAAGTGATCGTTCGCTTGACGATGTTGTCGTTTTATTCTGACCAACGGCAGGCGATGATGCGTTAGCTCGCGGAGCAGCACTTGACTTCTGAGCCGTGGCACCAGAAGCTGAGTTAGCAGGCGATTGCTTTTCAGCAACAGTAGCAGGCGCCTTTGGAGCCACACTGTACTTGGTTTGGTCAGTCACACGAATGGGTATCGAAAAGCCGGCATCTTCCTCACCACTTTCATCCTTGCTTGCCGGTTGACGATCACCTGATGCGGTGTTCTCAGCCGTTTTATAAATTTCTGAATTTGCTACGGAATCATCATTTACTGCATCAACACCTTCAACAGTATTAGCATCTCCTTCGCGAGTACGGTTGATGCGATCAGTGACCGCCAGCGCATCTGCTGTAGGGATATCCGACTCTTGAATTTCGGATGTTGTCGACGGCTCATCCATCGCCTCTAGCCTTTCTGCCCCGGTCAGCTTTTGAACCGTCGCAAGGTCGGTCGTGCGAGCTGCTGAAAGCTGTCGGTCGGAGAGGCTGTAGAGCCGAGTCGCCTCGGAGCTGAACTCGTAGGACAATTGCAATACACTGTCACGCTCCTCCCCTTCAGGCAACTCACTCACGCGCTGCTGCAGAAAAGTCGATTGACGATCGAACAAGTCAGCCTTTCGGCGGTTATCCACTGATGCGGCCACAAGACGCTCCGCTTTGGAGGTGGCGATCGAGTCGTCGATAGTGGATGCTGCAGTAGCTTCACGCTCTACTACAACCTGCTCGGAGGCAGGAGAAAGGCCATCCAGATCGTCAGATTCGTCGGACTCAAACGCATCGTACGACTCACTGCTTTTACGCATGGCAGCAACATCTTCAGGGGTGACGCTAACGATTTTGGAAGGAGTACTGACAGACGATTGTTCCCTGCCGGGCAGATCAGCCGTGACAGCAGCTTCGCGTCGTGATGAATTCTCCTGACCTGAATCAGTCGAAACAGCTGAATCACTATTTGCACGCTGCGACTGTGTGGTGCTGTCGTTTCCACCAGCTTCATCCGATTCAACGACGGCAACTGAATTATCGGCAGAAGGCTCTGCCAACGGATTCTCGACAGCTGACACTTTTTCACCTGTTGAACCGATGCTACTCGCCGATGCTTGATCATCACCTTTATTCGCCCCGACATCGGAACGAGCGTCCATGCTGTTGTTATTCGACTCCTGTCTTTCTGAATCACTGGAAGAAGAAGTACCGATTCCAGCAGCTACCACAGTGGGTTCGGAAGGTGTAGTTTTCAGATCATCCGCATCGTTGCGAGAAACACC
>JBJTRB010000136.1:0-2176 GCA_046075925.1 Bacteroidota bacterium
TGGAAATCAGAAAGGAAGGTCGTCCGATCCGGCAGGAGGAACCTGGCTGTATTGCTCTGCGCGCTGACCGCCACCGGTGGATACCGACTGACCACTGTTGATTCTCCAAGCCTCCAAGGAGTTGAAGTACTTGATTTCACCCTGCGGGCTGGTCCATTCTCTTCCTTTGACGTTGAACAGAACAGTAATGGTGTCGCCTTCACTGAAGTTGTTCAGTTGGTCGCACTTGTCCTGCGTGCAGATGAAGCTGATATGTTGCGGATAACCGCGGTCGTCGACCGTCAACACGAATTCGCGTTTGCGGAACCGGTCGTTGACTACTTGTTCGTTTTTCTTGATTTTAAGGATACCTGTCAATTCCATGATGCGTGAGTTATTTCCGCAAAGGTAATGGATGAATCCTTCCATAATGCACTTGTTGATTTTATTCTTCAGAGGACCATAAATACTTCACATTCATTATTTTTGAGCTCTCCAAATAAACAAGGAGTTCTGGTACGTGCTCACACTTTCGCGACATATTCTACAATCCATTTCGGTCCTTTTCGTGCTTTCTCTCCTGCGTGTCGGCGGGGCTAATGCACAAGTAACAGCCACCTGGAGGCAGGATATCAAACATGCTTTGAACTCTGCTAACAGGGCTTGTATGATGGCGGCCGACCAGAATGGCGACTTGTATGTGCTGGCTACCACCTGGATCCCCGATTCGACCCGGGATATCTTGTTGTTGAAGGTAGACAAGACAGGCAGGGAGGTTTGGAGGAGGATTTATGATGCAGGACTTCGTTTGGATGACCAGCCGGTCGGTCTGACCGTGGATCGATTCGGTAATGCCTGGATTTGTGGAACGACCCGCACTTCGGAGAACGATGCGGATGTTCTGGTTCTGCTTTTTGACCCTGAGGGAACCATGCTTTTTCAGGACCAGTTCGGGCTTAGTCCCGGAAAATTCGATGGGCCGACCCGGATAGTTTGCGACCAGACCGGAGCGGCCTTCGTTTCGGGTTACTTGACTTCGGTTGATTCCGGCATAGACCAACTATTGCTGCGTTACCGCCCATGGGGAGGCAGGCAGTGGTACCGCACAGTTGCCACCTTGCAAATGGATATTGCCAATGACTTGGTGATAGACGACTCATGTTCTGCCTTTGTGGTAGGTACCACAGATGCCGCCCCGCACACCGCTGATATGCTTATTTGCAAATACGACTCTGCGGGGAACCTCTTCTGGTCGTACAGGTTCGATGGCAGCCGGTCCGACAATGATGCAGGTCTGCGGATAGTCGCAGATGATTCATCACGGTATTTTGTCAGTGGGTATGTGAATCGGTCAGGCGACCGATCGGATATTCCAGTCCTCTTGTTCGATTCCAAAGGGAATGTAGTCCTGGATAAGATCTTTTATGGCGGAACTGCCGACGGGCAAGCTGCCCGAATGGAGTACAATCACGACACCCTTCGTATCCTTTCCGAATACACCGATTATGGATTGCAGCGCAGCGGAAATCATCTGCTGGAATATTCCGGTGACGGTACGCAGCTGTTTTTCCTGGAGTCCTTGCCGGGTGAGATCTATTACTGGTGGCTGGATGGAGCTGACCGGCGGCTAGTACTTGCGGCTACGGTTTCTTCGGAAGAAGGTACGCTGCGGCCGGCATTCCTGATTCCTGGAAAGGACAGTGAATTCGATTATCGCTGGGAAGATGAGTCGGTGACTGGCCTGGCCTACATACGTCAAGTGCTGGTTGCCAATAACGCTGTTTATTACTTCGGCGATGATGCTGGCGAATCAACAGGCACGTTGATTATCATGCGCTACGATACGGATCCGGAATTCCATCGGACTGTGCAGGATAAAAAGGATGCAAAAGGAAAAAAGCAGGTTCCAGCCCATAAGTGAGCAGCATGTAGCTGCACTGAAAGCCATTGTCGGGAATGAGCATGTTCATACCGAACGCGATGTGCTTGCCGACCATTCACACGATTATACCGAAGACCTTCGTTTTCTTCCCGAGGTGGTTGTAAAGCCGCGCACGGCGACTGAAGTCGCTGCGATTCTGCGACTCTGTAACAAGGAGCGGATTCCGGCAACGCCACGAGGTGCCGGAACGGGGCTGAGTGGTGGTGCATTGCCGGTACATGGCGGTGTGATCATTTCGATGCAACGGTTCAATTC
>JBJTRB010000137.1:0-12397 GCA_046075925.1 Bacteroidota bacterium
CAGAGCACCGTTGCACTCGATCGATCCATTTCATCCATCGGCTACCGCCAACTCAACAAATCCTATTTCGACACGCTGCTTGTGGAGACAGGCAAAGACACGGAGTCCATTCGCAAAGCTGCCGAGTCAAAAGGAATGAACTTCCGCTACATGGATGGAAACAATGTGGCAATCAGTCTCAACGAAACGGTCGGCCCGCGGGAACTACAGACTATCCTGGATGTATTCGCATCGGTAAAAGGTGTTTCTGTCTCCATCGATTCCAATAATGAATCAGCAGTCCCTTCCGGGTTACGACGCACATCCCCTTTTCTCCAGCATCCCGTTTTCAACACGTGTCATTCTGAAACACAGATGCTCCGTTACATCGCATCGTTGGAGAAAAAGGACCTCTCCCTCAATCACTCGATGATCGCGTTGGGTTCCTGTACTATGAAACTGAACGCCACCTCCGAAATGATTCCGGTGAGCTGGAAACAGTGGGGCGGTTTGCATCCGTTTGCGCCTGCAGACCAGGCCGAAGGTTACGCACAGATGATTTCAGAGTTGGAAAAATACCTGTGTGAAATAACCGGCTTTGCCGCGATGTCCTTACAACCCAACTCCGGTGCTCAAGGCGAATATGCCGGACTGATGGTCATCCGCGCTTACCACCACAGCCGTGGAGAAATCCAGCGCGATGTGGCCTTGATTCCTTCCTCTGCTCACGGAACCAATCCTGCGAGTGCCGTCATGGCAGGAATGAAAGTGGTAGTGGTACGTTGCGACGACCATGGCAACATCGACATTGCCGACCTCCGCAACAAAGCGCTGGAGCACAAAGACCGGCTTTCCTGTCTGATGGTGACTTATCCTTCCACTCACGGTGTATTCGAAGAAGGTATTCAGGAAATAACCGGTATCGTTCACGAGTGCGGCGGACAAGTCTATATGGATGGCGCGAACATGAACGCTCAGGTCGGATTGACCAACCCAGCCACTATCGGCGCGGATGTCTGCCACTTGAATCTACACAAGACATTCGCCATTCCGCACGGTGGAGGCGGTCCCGGCATGGGACCGATTGGCGTAGCGCCGCATCTGGCACCATTCCTTCCTTCGCACCCGGTCGTCAAGATGGGCGGATCGACCACGGCGGTTTCCGCAGCCCCTTGGGGAAGTGCAAGCATCCTGCTCATCAGTTATGCGTACATCCGCATGCTGGGCAGCAAAGGAGTGACCGATTCCACCAAGGTTGCCATCCTGAATGCCAACTACATCAAGGCGCGCATCGAAAACCATTATCCTGTTCTTTATGTCGGCTCCAACGGCCGAGTAGCACACGAGATGATCCTGGATTGCCGTCCGTTCAAAGCTTCAGCCGGTATAGAAGTGGAGGATATCGCCAAGCGATTGATGGATTATGGGTTCCATGCTCCCACCATGTCGTTCCCTGTCGCAGGCACGATCATGATCGAGCCCACCGAGAGCGAACCGAAAGAGGAACTCGACCGTTTCTGTGACGCGCTGATTTCAATACGAGAAGAAATCCGCGAGATCGAGAACGGCACAGCCGATCGGAAAGACAATGTCCTGAAAAACGCTCCGCACACAATGGCCGTTATCACAAGGAATCAGTGGAACCATTCCTATTCCCGTGAAAAAGCAGCCTTCCCGCTGGCCTACGTCGCCGAACACAAGTTCTGGCCTACCGTAGGACGCGTCGATAATGCGTATGGCGACAGGAACCTGGTTTGCTCCTGCCCACCGGTGGAGCAGTACGAGGAGATGTCAGCATGACAAGCTGATTCATCAGCGCTTTCTTCAATTCAATACGACCCAATAAAAAAATCCCGGGCACATCGCCCGGGATTTTTCTTTGCTCCTGACAGAGGAGCATCAGCTGATTCAGAATCAGTTGTTGACAGTGACCTTGCGTGTTACTGCATTGCCATCAACGGTCACTTTCACGAAGTAGGTACCGTTGCTGAGGCTGGAAACGTCGATAGTGTTGTTACCGAGAACGGCAGTGCGGCTTTCGATCACGTTGTTACCGAGGAGGTCGAACATTTCGATAGAACCTTTGTTGCCAGCGAATTTCACGTTCAACTGTGATTTTGCAGGGTTAGGATAAACAGAAATCAGATCAGCAACATTTGTAGAACCCACAGCAGTAGCTGGAGTTGCAGGGAAGATATTGATGTTGTCGAAACGGATGCTGGTACCGGAACCGGTTGCAGTGCCCTGGCCATGGAAGCCGATATAAATGGTTTCGGTAGTGGTAGGAACGAAGTCGACCGAATCCAATTCCCAAGTGGAGTTGGCGTTGTTAGCCGTTAGAGGACGGACCGTGTTGATCATTTCAGCGATGTCCTGATCGATACCGTAGCTGATACCGAGACTGCCGTTGTAGCCGGTAGTGGTACGCTTCCAATAGGTGATACGGTAATTGTCGCCTGCAGTAACATCCATGCAAGGGAGATACAACCATGCATCGGCTGCGCCAGTGTTTACAATCAGGCCAAGGCAACGGACACCGGACTGAACTGCAGTGGTGGCAACACCCCAGTTACCGCCGCTTCCGGAAACAGCCTGAGCTGTTACACCGACATAGTCACCACCGACTTCGAAATCGTTGGCATAAGGAGTTGAAGAAAGATCGACAGAAACCGTATTCGCGAAATCAGCGACAAAGGTGTCGTTGTTCAGGAACAAATCACCAACTACGGACGTGTACACCGCTACGGAATAGAAGTTGGTAGCAGAGAAATCGCCCAGTGCATTGAACTGATAGATGATGGAGTCACCAGGAACGATGGAGTCAGGAATGATTTCGGTCACAGGGGTTCCACCGTCGATGCTGAAAGATACCGGTACGTTCTGAAGGGTGACGTTACCCAGGTTCTTGACAGCTACACCGATCGGCAATGAGTCGTTGTTGCAACTGGTCAAGCCAAGCACGGCAGCAATGGTACAAGAAGCATCCACGATGGAGGATCCTGCAGGGTAAATCGTGATGGTACCGACCAGATCGCCAGGGCTGGGACCAAAACCGTCACCAGAGAGGTAGAAATCCACCGTCTGGTTACCAGAAACACCGGCACCGATGTTGACGTCAACGGTGAAGTTATAGGAACTGACACCACCAGCATTTCCGAGAGCTTCGATTCCGCCGTATGCATTATCGTTGTCACCCCAGGTAATGGTCTGACCGTTCACACCATTGTAAGCCTCCGGGGTCTGTCCGGTACCAGCGTCAGTGATGGGAGCGAAATCAGGCTGATTGGCCGTGCCAGTAGGCGTCATGCCCGCAGGAAAGGTCAATGCCAAAGAATCACCGTATTCGTAATCCGTGTTGGTGAACGTGAGCGTGAAATTCAACGACTGAGAAGTACCAGCCTGATAGGTGCTGGTGCAGACGATGTTTCCAGCAACTTGCGTTGCAGAGTTGCCAGGCTGCGACTGACGGGTAAGTCGTGTTTCGGAAACAGCATTCTTGCCTTTCGGGCTGATTCTTACGTTTCCGGAAGCATAGGACGCAAAAGTTGCGATCAATGCCAGAGAAAGAAGGTAGATTTTCTTCATGGATAAGTTTGATTTGGTTTTTTTGATTCTTGGCCGCCAAGGTAACTAAAATTGTATTTCTGGAATCTGTCTGTAAGATGAGATTTCATCACCGGGAGGGTAAGACTCCCAGATTCTGTTGCAATCGGGAAAACCGCGTTTCCCAAGATGGAACCATGACCCGGAAATTGCGTTGAAGCACGGGTATTTTGCTTTAAAAAAGCCAGTCAAGCCTGGTAAGACAATGAGTTCCCTAACCAGATTGCTCGTTTCGATTATTTTGCTCCTTTCACATGAGCTTGTAAGTGCTCAACCTTCCGCTGCTTTCTTCACGGAGTCCTTCGCTTCGGGGCTGCCTGCCAGTTGGTCGGTTTCGGATAATTCAGGGAACGGCGTGAACTGGAAATACTCGACAGCAGGGGCTGTCAACCCAACCCTTCAACCATTTCCGTCCCTGATTTCTGCTATCGGCACGAGTGCAGCCGACGGCTTTATGCTGTATGACAGCGATTCTGCCGGTCAATCAGTCGGAGGAGAAGATGCTGATCTCACAACCATACGAATCGATTGCTCCGGTCGTTCCAATGTGCATCTTGCCTATAACCAATTGTTGGTACACCTGAATGAGATCGCGCGAATAACCATTTCAACCGACAGTACCTCTTGGTATGAAATAGCCAGACCGAGCGACTCTTTACTTCCCTACACGGCGACTTCCAATCCGGAAGCGGTCGATATCGATATCAGCAGCGTTGCCGATCAGCAGCCTGCCGTATGGTTACGTTTCAATTTTTACGGTGACTATGATTTCTGGTGGATGATCGATGATGTTCGGCTTTATGAGGTCATGCCGTTCGTCGATGTGAGTGTCGAATCGCTATCGAATCCCACCGACGATTGCGGCGGTTTGACGGCAGCCGAGGTGATCACATTGGAAATCAAAAACGAAGGGACGCTACCCGCCACCGATTTTCAGGTCGGGTACCGGATCGATGGCCAGCAAACCGTCCAAGAAACCATCAGTGATACCATCCCGCCGGGAGCTACAATGAGTTATTCCTTTCAAACCACAGCCGATCTATCACTTCCAATCGTACACGAAATCGGTTTTCATGTTGCGCACCCGCTCGATACCGTCAATGGAAACGATTCTGCAAAAGCATGGGTGTTGAGCGGACCGCTTTCTGATTCAGGAGCAGCCTCGTCATTCGAGAATGAAAAAGAAAGGAGGGGCTGGAGCAGCATCAACTCGAATCTGGATGCTTTCACGTGGACAGTGACATCCAATGAACCTAACGATCCTATAATTCAATTGGGAGCCAGCTGTATGGCATTGGAACTGCCTTCAGGCGCAACTTTCACCAACGATTGGCTTGTCTCCCCGTGCATCCAGCTGAGTGATACCACTTCCTACGTGGTCGACTATTGGATGCGGACGCTCAACGATTCAACGGACGGCTTCGTACAACTGGCGTTGTTGGACGACCCTGCCTCTACCAATAATGTCCTTCCATTAGGTCCCATCGCGTTGTGCAGTGATACGGTATACACTCCCTTCAGCAGCGCGACCTTCACTCCACCGGTTTCAGGAAGTTATCACATCGGTTTTCAAGGACTGAGCGCTTTCGGTCGCGTGTCTATTCGAATAGACGGATTTCAAATCAGCGAAAATGGCCTGAATGGTATTGCGGAATTTCCGCAAAACGAAGTACAAAGCTGGCCGAATCCCTTCACTGACCGGATCGTGGTTTCTTCTAAGCGTAGTAAGATTACCAGACTTCGATTCTTCTCATGTGACGGAAGAATGGTATTACAGCAAGATTGCGACACGAATGAACCGGTCGTTGCCAATACAAGTGCGTTGGAGAACGGCACCTATATCCTTGAAATCAATTGCGAAGAAAAATACTACCGAAAAAAAATCATCAAAGCGGTTGATCATCGATAGGAAAAACCCCGGCATCCTGAAACCTACGCCGTATCCGTTTTGCAGGAACTCGATGAAATTAATTCGGTAACTTAGCACTACAAAATAAACGCATCATGCGATTCAAATTGACACTCCTTTTATCGATTTCACTTCTGGCACAACAGGCTGCTTTTTCAGCAACCCCTACAAACGATCGCAAGGCTATCCTTATGGAAGCAAGAGCACGGATGCAAGCACGTTTGATAAGCGCATCTACTTCCACCGGACTTCCGCACAGTCAATCATCCATGCCCCCCTTTTATTTGGAAGATTTTTCCTCCGGACTGCCTTCCAACTGGTCCAACATCGACAGCGCCGGAAGCGGTCGCAGATGGCTTCACTCCAACAACGCATGTGGGCAATGCGATGCGCTGTACATCGGAACAGGCATCGATTCACTATCGGTCATCGGCACATCATCTGCTAACGGCATCGTCATGTACGACAGTGACTCGGCCGGAACATCCATCGGCGGTGATTATGGAGTCCTTACTTCGCCTCCTATCAATTGCACGGGACTTTCCGCCGTTCAGTTGTCGTTCAACGAACTTTTCATCTTTTGCAACGACCAAGTGAATGCCGCTTTCCCCAACACCGCGCGCGTATACGTCAGCAACAACAATGTGAACTGGACCTTGGTGCATGCAGCCGATGCAGGACTTGCAGCTTGCGGCGACTTCACCCCGAATCCTACCGCTGTATCGGTCGATATCAGCGGGATCGCTGCCAATCAATCGACTGTCTACATTCGCTTCAGCTTCACCGGCGATTATAGTTACTGGTGGTTTCTGGATGACGTAGCATTGACGCAACCTTCACCCTACGAAGCCGAACTGGTTTCCATTCAACCCATCACCAATGGCTGTAGTTTGACAAACAATGAAGCCATCAGCATCACCATCCGGAATAACGGTTACCAAACAATTTCAAATTTCCCGGTAAGCTATAGCATCAATGGCGGAGCACCCATCGTTGAAACCATCACGAATCCGCTTCCGCCCAACATCCTGCTGAATTACACGTTCAACCAACGCGCCGACTTTTCTTTCCCTGGCAGCTACACGATTGTTGCGGCTGTCAATCTAAGCAACGACACCTATGCACCCAACGACAACGATACCATCCAAGCCGTCTGCACGTTGCCTGCTACCCCATTCCACTATTCCAACGGCATGGAATCCGCGATTGATTACGACGGATGCATCGTGTGGGATTTTGATGGTGATGGTGGACGACCGGTCAGAGTCGGATCCGGTGCGCACAGCGGAAACTATTCACTCCATTTCCCGTCTTCATCGAGTGGCACTACGTATGACAAGTGGTTGTTTCTGCCATGCATGGACCTTGTAAGCGGACAGGATTATCTGGTTGACTTCTGGACTGCCTACTCCAGTACCGCTAACGCCGGATCATTACAAGCTTATCTATGTAACGGTGCCGATCCAGCTGATACCATCCTCTCCTTTCAGAATTGCACCTCCGGCCCCACTACCGGTTACGCTCGTCAATCCTGTTCGTTCGCTGCTCCGCAGTCAGCAACCTATCATATCGCTTTAAGATATTCCGGATACAATGTGCAGTCCGCTTTGAATTTGGATGACATCGGCATCGATCTTACGGTGGGCATCGGAGAAACGAGCGGACCCGCACTGCCGGTTATTCACCCGAACCCCAACAACGGGCAATTTTTCGTTCTGCCTGGTGGATCACTCCAGCCCTATGAACTCTTGGTCACGGACGCCTTCGGCAAAATCATTTTCAGTAAGGTCTGCTCTGGCTCACAGGCAGAGCAAATAGAGCTTGTCGACATTTCAAGCGGGATCTACTTCGCCCGGATGACTTCAGAAGGCAATAGCAGGGTGCAGCGGATCTCCGTCAGCAAGTAATAAAACTTCAGACTTTCTTGATTCCCTTCGCCAGCTTCGAGGCGAAAATGAAATCGTTGATTTCCTTGTTGTCGGTACGGAGGATATCATCCACATTTCCCTCCCACCATTTCTTACCCTGGTAGAGGAACAGGATCTTATCACCTATTTCAAGAACAGAGTTCATATCGTGCGTGTTCACGATGGTGGTGATGTTGAATTCTTCGGTGATCTCCTTGATCAGGTTGTCTATGACGATCGAAGTGCGCGGATCAAGACCCGAATTCGGCTCGTCGCAGAAAAGATATTTAGGATTCGGGGCGATGGCTCGAGCGATAGCGACACGCTTTTTCATTCCTCCGCTAAGCTCGGAAGGCATAAGTCGTTGTGCCGTTGGCAGGTTGACACGCTTTAGACAGAAATTGACCCGATCACGTTTTTCCTCGAGTGACATATTGGTGAACATGTTGAGCGGAAACATGACGTTCTGCTCGACATCGAGTGAATCGAATAACGCTCCGCCCTGGAAGACCATCCCGATTTCCTGACGGAATGGCTTTCGCTCTTTCTTATTCAGTCCCGAAAACCGCTTACCATCGTAACGGATTTCACCGCTTTCCACTTCCTCCAGCCCCACCATGCATTTCATCATCACGGTTTTTCCGGACCCGGATCCTCCGATTACGAGATTGATGTTTCCCTTTTGGAAAGAGGTGGTGACGTCTGTAAGAATCTTCCTCCCATCGAAACTCTTGGAGATATTGAGCAGCTCGATCATATCAGGATCAATTGGGTAAGGATATAATCGAATACCAGGATGAGGATGCTGCTGTAGACGACGGCATCCGTACTTGATTTGCCGACTTCAAGCGCTCCTCCGTTGGTGTGGTAACCATGATACGAGGAGACCGTGGTGATGATGTAAGCAAAAGTCACCGACTTGATGATGGCGAACGTGACATTGTATGGTATGAACCGGTCTTGTATGCCCTGGATATAATCAACCGATGAAATGACACCAGCGCCGGTACCCGCAATCCACCCGCCAAAAATACCCAGAAACATGGAGATGACAACGACGAAAGGGAATATGAAAATCGCTGCGACCACTTTCGGAAGAACCAGGTAGGCAGCCGAATTGATGCCCATGATTTCAATCGCATCGATCTGTTCAGTCACTCGCATGGTGCCGATTTCAGAAGCGATACTGGAACCGATTTTCCCGGCCAGTACCAGACTGATCATCGTGGGAGAAAACTCGATGATGATGGAGTCGCGAGCGACTATGCCGACCGCGGACATCGGAATGAGCGGGTTCAACAGATTGTAAACAGTCTGGATCGTGATGACCGCTCCCATGAAAACGGAAACCAGGGCTACGATACCGAGAGAACCATAACCGAAGTTGTCGAGCTCCCGAACGAATTGCTTCCAATAGATGGAAAACTTTTCGGGGCGGGTCATCATGTCCTTCATGACGATCCAATACATCCCGAGGTGATAGAGCCAATTCATAGGTGGATGCAAAAATAACGAATCACCTTTGCGGCTTATGCAACCGACAAAAGTCCTTCTCAACAGCAGGTGCATTGATTATCTTGCATCTATGAAAAGGAATGCCTGCTGTTTGCTCCTATCGGTCCTGTTATTGGCACTCTCGGCCTGCTCGGCTACCCGGAAAAAATGCGATTGTCCCCGATTCGGATCCAAAACCGTCAAGGTAAGCCGGATTTGATTTCTTCAGGATGCAATACATTGAATAACAATCGTTTAATTTGATCCAGAATCAACCCCTTTCATTTTAACATGGTGAAAATTGGCTTACTTTTGAGCTCTTATTTAAATTGATTCTAAATAAATGGCCGCTCCAGTTGTTGAATTATCCTGCCTGAAAGCCGGCCAGAAGGCGGTCATCGATTGTTTCACGGACGATGAGCTCTCACTCAAATTATTGGAAATGGGTTGTATACCTGGCGAAGAAGTCGAGTTGCTTCGAATCGCGCCACTCGGTGACCCCATCGCCATCCGGGTTTCCGGCTACACATTAAGTCTAAGGAAAGACGAGGCGCGTTTTGTCAGCGTGCGTCCTGCTTGATTTCAATTCCGCTGCACTTTGTCCCGCCCAACCAGGATAGCACTGATCGGTAATCCGAACTCCGGTAAGTCGACAGTATTCAACGATCTTACCGGACTTCAGCAGAAGGTGGCCAATTTCCCCGGAGTGACGGTGGAACAGAAAGTCGGTGAGCTGCAAACTGTCGGTAAAGACGGCCGGCAACATACTACCGAGGTCATCGATTTGCCCGGTACGTATTCGCTCTACCCGAAGTCACCGGAAGAAGAACTTCCTTTCCGACTGCTGTGTAATCCCGATCATCCTCTCCACCCCGACCTTACCATCGTGGTGGCAGACGGCACTAACCTGAAAAGAAACTTGTTCCTGTGTTCACAGGTCATCGACCTGGGCATTCCGGTAGTATTGGTCGTGAACATGATGGACCTGGTGCGTAAAAGCGGCACCAGTATCGACTTCGCCGGATTGGAAGGAGAGCTTGGCATTCCGATCATTCCGATGAACGCCCGCAACAAGGAAGGTTTGGATCAACTTGTAAAAGTGATAGGCAGTCAGGTTGCGCCTCCTAAGAAGTCTCAATTGGATGTCGCATCCATGGCCCCGGAAGTAGTGCGTTCCATCCGGAGCAACATCAAGGTGAACAGCGATTACAATGCCTTCCTGGTGGCCAACAATCTGGCCTTGATCGAATCCTTCGAACTGGACGAAGCGGCACGCATGCGTATCCGCCAATCGACAGAGGACAACCGATTCGACCCTGTGCAATTGCAGGCACGCGAGACGCTTGAGCGATACAAGCTCATTTCGGGCTACATGAAGTCGCATGTGAAAGGATCGGAACAACCGGTGCAGAAAAGTTATTCTTACCGTATCGACTCCTTGTTGACGCATAAAGTATGGGGATATGTGATTTTCCTTTCCATACTGTTCATCATTTTCCAAACCATTTTCACTTGGGCTGCCTACCCGATGGACCTCATCGATAGCGCATTCAATTGGATAAACGCCAGTGTTCAAGAGGCCTTGCCTCCCGGAATCCTCAATGATCTGGTGGTGGGCGGCATCCTGGCCGGCATCAACGGTATCGTGGTATTCGTTCCCCAGATCGCTTTGTTATTCTTTTTCATTGCCATACTGGAAGACACCGGCTACATGGCACGCGTGAGCTTCCTCATGGACCGGCTGATGCGAGGATTCGGACTCAACGGCAAATCGCTGATTCCGCTGATGAGCGGTGTCGCCTGCGCAGTTCCCGCACTCTTGTCTACACGCACGATACGTAATCGGCGTGAGCGCATCATCACCATATTGGTGACTCCGTTGATGAGCTGCTCGGCGCGATTGCCCGTCTACACGCTGCTGGTCGCCATGGTGATACCGAGCGAACGCTTTCTTGGGATCTCCATGCAGGGATTCGTCATGATGTTGCTCTACCTGATCGGCTTTGCAGCTGCGTTGTTGTCCGCCTTGATCATGCGCTATTTTTTCAAGAGCAAGGAGCGTAGCTTCTATGTGATGGAGCTGCCCGTTTACCGCATACCCCGTTGGAAAACCATCCTGCTGCACATCCTGGAGAAGGTGAAAATTTTCTTGTTCGATGCAGGTAAGATCATTCTGGCTATTTCCATCGTCCTTTGGTTACTATCCTCCTTCGCGCCTGGTGCAGCTTTCAAGGAGTTGGAGACCAAATACGCCGCGTTATCAGCCATTCCCGGTGCGGACGAACTCGAACTACAACAACAATTGCAAGCCGAAAAACTGGAATGCTCGTATGCAGGTCATCTCGGACACCTCATCGAGCCGGCTATTCGACCATTAGGATACGATTGGAAAATCGGAATCGCATTGATCACCTCCTTTGCAGCGCGTGAAGTGTTCGTAGGAACCATGTCGACGATTTACAGCGTCGGAGAGCAACAGTCGTCCGGAAAAACACTCAAAGAGAAACTCATGCAAGAACGTGACCCCCTGACGGGAGGACCACGTTTCACGTTGGCTGTCGGGTTGTCGTTGATGCTTTTTTATGCCTTCGCCATGCAATGCATGAGCACCCTGGCCACGGTTTACCGTGAAACGAAACGGTGGAGATACCCACTCATCCAATTCGCCTACATGAGCGGTCTGGCGTATGTTTCAGCCTTGCTGACGTATCAATTGTTGAAACCCTGAAGTCGGCCGCATTCCAGGTATCATCTCTCGTGTTAATTTAGCAGGAACACGAAAGCAGGACATGACGGATACCATCGAATCCATCCTCTCGCGGTACATACCCGCAGCAGCTGTAGCCACGTGCACGCGTTGGATCATTTCGCGCAACATACATTTGAAGATTGCAGGCGTCCGGTCCTCCAAGCTGGGAGACTATCGTCCGTTGTCGGATGGCCGCGGTCACCGTATCACCGTGAACCATGACTTGAATCCCTTTTCCTTCCTGATCACGTTCACCCATGAAGTAGCGCATCTGCATTGTTTTCTCAAATACGGACCGCGTCATGATGCGCATGGGAAAGAATGGAAGGACGAATTCAGGCAACTGCTCGGGCACTTTCTGGATCGACAGATATTCCCTGACGACCTGTCCTCACTCATCCGAAAACACCTGCAAGACCCACCTTCTTCCAGCTGCCACGACGCGACACTCAGCAAAGCATTGCGCAAATACGACCCGAGCCATGGAAGGCAAGTGGTCCATCTCGACGAATTGGCGGATGGAACTTTTTTCCGGATTTCAGGAGAACGAAGTCAACTTCGATTCCAAAAGGGACCATTGAATCGCACCCGTTATCGTTGCTTCGAATTGAGTACGGGCCGGGAATATCTGGTAAGCGGAATCGCTGAAGTGGAAGCCGTGACGCTTTGATCGAGGCATCTGATTTTCCGAATTATTTAAGCGAAAATCAGGCTTTTTCGGACTTTCACGAAGTCCTGCGAGCCGCAAATTAAAGT